>DASQVL010000162.1:0-3381 GCA_035640795.1 Crenalkalicoccus sp.
CGTCGCGCGGAAAAAAGCCCGAAGCCGGAGTTGTTATGTCTGAAGCGACCTCCCAGAAAATTCCCGTGACCGTCCTGACCGGCTATCTCGGTGCCGGCAAGACCACGCTGCTGAACCGCATCCTCAGCGAGAATCACGGCAAGAAATTCGCCGTGGTGATCAACGAGTTCGGCGAGCTCGGCGTGGACAACGACCTCGTGGTGGATGCCGACGAGGAAGTCTTCGAGATGAACAATGGCTGCATCTGCTGCACGGTGCGCGGCGACCTGATCCGCATCATCGGCGGCCTGATGCGGCGCCGCGACCGCTTCGACGGCATCATCGTCGAGACCACCGGCCTCGCCGATCCCGCGCCCGTCGCGCAGACCTTCTTCGCCGACGAGGAGGTGAGGCGCGCGACGAAGCTGGACGCCATCGTCACCGTGGTGGATGCCCGCCACCTGCCGGCCCGCCTCGCCGACAGTTCGGAAGCGGAGGAGCAGATCGCCTTCGCCGACATCATCGTGCTGAACAAGATGGACCTGGTCAGCGCGGAGGAGGCGGCCGAGGTCGAGAAACGGATCCGCGCGATCAACCCCTACGCGGAGATCCGCCGCGCCACCCGCTCCGACGTGCCGATCGAGGCGGTGATCGGCCGCGACGCCTTCAACCTGCAGCGGGTGCTGGAGCGCGAGCCGGAATTCCTTTCGGGCGATGACGCGCACGAGCATGACGGCGCCGTGCAGTCCGTGAGCTTCGAGGTCGCACGCCCGATCGATCCGGAGCGCTTCAACGCCTGGATCAGCATGGTGCTGCAGACCAGGGGCCAGGACCTGCTGCGCACCAAGGGCATCCTGCACTATGCGGGCGAGAATCGCCGCTTCGCCTTCCAGGCGGTGCACATGATGGCGGATGGCGACTTCATCGGGCCATGGCGGGAGGGCGATCCGCGCCGCTCCCGGATCGTCTTCATCGGCCGCGACCTGAACCGTCCGGTGCTGCGCCGCGGCTTCGAGGCCTGCCAGGTGGATGGCTGACGCGCGGGCTCGCCCCGGGCGGCGCCTGGGGCGCGAGCCCGCGCCGGCTTCATGCCGGGCGGACGGGCTCCACCTCGGCTGCGGCGCGCCTGGCTGGAGCCGCGACTTCGGCCACGGCATCCTTGACCTGCGGGGGGCGCCGGGCGAGATCACCGGCGTCGCATGACGGCCGGGATCATCGCATGCCAGGCGGCGGAGACGCGGCGGACAGTCTGCTGGAGCATCGCGGCGTCGGGCGGGAGCTCGGCGCCTGGGTGATCGGCGCCGCCTTCGCGCCCGACGGCGCCGCCTGCGCCTTCGCGCTCAGCGACGGCACGGTGCGCCTGGCCGCACCCGCCGCCCCGCAGGAGGAATGGCACAGCGCCGCGGCGCATGATGGCGCCTGCCTCTCCCTCGCCGCCGATGTCGGCGGTGGCTTCCTGAGCGGCGGCGACGATGGCCGCCTGGTGCGCGTCGCGGCCGATGGCGCGGTGGCGGAGGTCGCGCGCCTCGGCGCGATGAAGTGGGTGGAGCATGTGGCGGCGCACGAGGCGGGCCTGCGCGCCGCGGCGGTCGGCAAGGCGCTGCATCTCTTCGACGGCGCCGGAAGGCAGCTGAAGGTCCTGACCCATGCGAGCACGGTCGGCGGCATCGCCTTCGATGCCAAGGGCAAGCGCGTGGCGGCCAGCCACTACAACGGCGTCTCGCTCTGGTTCATCGCGGCGAAGGAGGACAAGCCGCGCGTGCTGGAGTGGAAGGGCAGCCACGGCGCCGTCGTGCTCAGCCCGGACGCCACGCATGTGGTGACGGCGATGCAGGAGAACGCGCTGCATGGCTGGCGGCTGGCCGACGGGCAGCATATGCGCATGTCCGGCTATCCTTCGAAGACGCGCTCGCTCTCCTTCACCGCGAAGGGGCGGTGGCTCGCCAGCAGCGGCGCGGACAGCGTCGTGCTCTGGCCCTTCTTCGGCGGCGGGCCGATGGGCAAGGCGCCGACCGAGCTCGCCGGCGGCGACGGCGTGCTGTGCACGGCGGTCGCCTGCCATCCGCAGCACGAGATGGTGGCGGCGGGGTTCGCCGATGGGCTGGTTGTGATAGCGCAGATCGCGACCGGCCAGGTGGTGCCGGTCGCGGGACCGGGGCGTGGCGGCGTCTCGGCACTGGCCTGGAACGGGCGGGGCACGCATCTCGCCTTCGGGACGGAGACCGGCTTCGCGGCGCTGGTGGACCTCTCGGCCCGGCCGGGCGGCTGAGGCGGCGCACCCCCCTCGCGCGCCGCGCGGTTTCCGGCTTTGCTGCGCGTGCCCCGAGGAGCGACGCATGCCCCCGACCGTCCCCGTCTTCGATCCGCCCCTGCTGCCCATGCCGCGCCTCGGCCTCGGCACCTGGCCCATGAAGGGGGCGGAGTGCCAGGCGGCGGTCGAGAGCGCGCTCGCCCTCGGCTACCGTCACATCGACACCGCGGAGATGTACGGCAACGAGGCCGAGGTCGGCGCCGGCCTGCGTGCCGCCGGCCTGCCGCGCGATCAGGTCTTCGTCACCAGCAAGGCCTGGTGGGACAGGCCGGATGGCGCTTCCATCCGCCGCGCCTGCGAGGCCTCGCTCGACCGCCTCGGCCTCGACCATCTCGACCTCTACATGATCCACTGGCCGAGCCCGCAGCTGCGGCTGGAGGACGCGCTGCGGGGCCTGGCGCGGCTGCGCGAGGACGGGCTCGCCCGCCACGTCGGCGTTGCGAACTTCCCCGCCGGGCTGATGCGCCGCGCGCTGGAAGCCGGGCTCGCCCCGCTCGCCTGCCTGCAGGTGGAGCACCACCTCTTCCTCGACCAGACGCGGCTCCGCGAGCTCGTCGTTCCGCGCGGCCTCGCGCTCACCAGCTACTCGCCGGTCGCCAAGGGCGCGATCGCGGAGGACGCAACGGTCGTGCGCATCGCGGCGAAGCACGGCGCGACGCCGGCGCAGGTCGCGCTGGCCTGGCTGTTGGCGATGCCCGGCGTTGCCGCCATCCCGAAGAGCGCCTCGCCGGAGCGTCAGCGCGAGAACCTGGAGGCGCTGCGGCTCCGCCTCGACGCCGCGGATCTGGAAGCGCTGGCCGCGCTGCCCAAGGACCGCCGGCTGGTCAGCCCTGGCTTCGCGCCGGACTGGGATAGCTGACCCGCTGCACGAAGCAGCGATCTGCGCCCACCGGCCTTTGAGGACGGTTGCGATGCCGATCTCAACCGCGCGCGGTATGAGCCGCTCAGGTCGAGCGGGGCGCGCCGACCGCCCGCCAGCCACGCTTGCGGGGCGGCGCGGGCGGCGCCTCCGCCACCCAGAAGGCGTGGCTGATCCCGGGCCGCAGCGCGGCCTCCGGCAGGGCGGGAGGGTGCGCCGCCGGCTGCCGCGC
>DASQVL010000163.1:0-4331 GCA_035640795.1 Crenalkalicoccus sp.
AATCCGCCCGAAGCGCGCACGCCCCACCTCGTGCGGCGCCCGGCCCGGCGCCCAGTCCGGATCGAACAGCGTATTGTACTCGTAGGCGTAGCCGTGCGGCCAGCGGTTGACCGTGATGCCGGCGATGTCGCGCGCGGCGACGAAGCCGCCCGGTCCGAGGATCCGCTGCAGCTGGTCCCGGATCTCGCGCTCGAAGCGCGCGAAGGGCGTCGCCAACAGCCCGGCCCGGCCGGCGCGGTGCTGCGAGCGCTGATCGAGCCCCGGCGCGCAGGGCACGCGCTGCATGAACAGCAGCACCGGCTCCTCCGGCGATCCCACGCTGTCGTAGCCGCCGATCACCGCCTTCGGGTTGAGCCACAGCGAGGTGTGGTAGCCCCCGGGCGCGTGCACCCGCGAGATGCCGAGGGCGTGGAAGGCGCGCCAGTCGCGCAGCGCGACCGTGGTGTACACCAGCGGCACCTTCGACGCGTAACGCAGCGCGGCCTTCTGCGCCTCCGGCATCTCCGGGCACAGATAGGGGATCATCGCGTTCCAGCAGGCGAGGACGCAGCGCTCCGCCCGCACGCGGTGCAGCCGCCCGCCGCGGCTGTAGGTGACCTCGACCGCCTGCGGAGCCTCCGCGCCGCCGATGTTCCGGGCGGCGAGCACGGTGCTGCTCAGGCGGATCCGGACCTCGGCGCCCGGCGTGTCCAGCAGCGCATAGGCCGCGCGCGCCGTGACGACGTCCTCCGCCGTGCGTCCGGGGATCGCGTCCGGCACCAGGCCGCGCACCAGCAGCCGTGCGACGGAGGCGTTCCCGTCCGGGAAGTGGAAGCGGTAGGACCCGCCGGTCGCGGCGTAGCCCGCTGTGGTATATCCCATTCCTGGCGCCGCGCCGGGCGCGAGCCCGAGGCCCTGGAAGCCCGGGAAGTCGAAGGCCCAAACGTCGAGCGCACTCACCGCGTCCGCGCCGACACCCCACTCGCCATGGCTCATCGCCTGGAAGAAGGGAACGACGCCGGGATCGGCCCCGGCGATGCGCACCAGGTAGTCCCGGTAGCTGATCCGGGCGAGGCGTGCCTTCTTCTCCTCCGAGGTGAGCCCCGGCAGGTGGTCTGTCCGGTCCTCGTGCAGGCGGACGATGTCGGCGCGCACGCGGTCGGTCAGCGGTGCGTCCCGCAGCACCTCCGCCCAGGGCCGCTGGCCGACGTCGGTGGCGAGGTGGTCCGCGCCGAAGGTCTCGCGGTCGAAGAAGACGCCGCGGCCGCAGCCGTGCCGCGCGTAGAATCCGGGGTCCGAGCAGCGCTCCTGCAGGTGCGGCGGGTCTATGCCGAGCGCGCGGATGAGCCCGTCGGCGGCGCCGCTGTAGGGACGGGGGCTGTCCAGCAGCATCGTTCCGCCGTTCATCAGCATCATCCGGCCGTCCGCGGCCCGGAATTCGTTGCGCCGCGCATGGCCGCCGACATCATCGTGGTTGTCGAGGATCAGGACGCGCGCGTCCGGCCGGGCCGTGCGGTAGAAGTGGGCCGCGGCGAGGCCACTGATTCCGGCGCCGACGACGATCAGCGCGTAGGGGCCATCCCCCACCTCCGCCGGCGCGTCGGCCACCCGGATCCCGCCGTCGCGCAGGGCGTGCGCCGCCTCGAAGGAGCCGGGTTGGCTGCCGCGCATCCCCTGGAGCAGCGGCGGGTAGGCCTCCCCCTCGGCCGGGACGCCCACGCCCCCAGGCGCAGCCGCGGCCCGGCCCCCGAGCGCTGCAGCGCCGAGCAGCCCGGCGCCGTGCAGTACGTCACGCCGGGCGATGGGGCGGTCCATCCCGAGTGCCCGGTCCTCCGCCGAGAAGCCGCCCCTTCGGGCCATGCGCGCGTCCTTACCCGATCACCGACAGAGCTGGGTCAGCATCGCTTCAACCATGCGGCTTGAGCAGGTCAAGGCTGACCTCCCCCGCTAAGGCCGGAGCGGAACGGCAGTATTGCGGGGTCTCGGGTCATCACCTCTGCCAGAGTCGCCCGGTCCGCGTTCCGGCTTTCCGCCAGCACGCGGCGCACCGCATCGCACCCGGCGAAGATGCCGAACACTTGCCCCGGCCCTTCCGTCACCAACACGGGGTCCGCGCGGTGCTCGCGCATGTACCGTGCTCATCCTGCCGCCCTATCCGGGCTCCCGCCCGCCGCAACCGCGCGAACCTGACAAAGCCCCTGCTCGAGCTGGCCAACCCGTCCTGGCGGCGGGTCGGCGGGGCGGCTCCGGTTTGCGCAGCGGGTGGGCGCCGCCCCTCCCGTCACCGCAGCGGGCGGCGGGCCGTCTCTGGCAGGGTAGCGACGGCGGCGAGGCTGACCAACGCGGTCGCGATCACCATCATCGCCGGAGCCATGTCCTGCCCCGTGCGCGCGATCAGCCAAGCGGCGACCGCCGGGGCGAGGCCGCCGAACACCGCCATGGCCAGGTTGTAGGCCAGCGAGGCGGCGCTGCAGCGGAGCTCGCGCGGGAAGGCCTCCACCAGCACCGCCGGCACCGTGCCGAGGAAGGAGCCGAGCGTGAGCGCGAAGCCGCTTTGCGCCAGCAGCACCAGCGTCGGGTCCCCGCTGTGCAGCAGGCGGAAGAGCGGCCAGGCCAGGACCAGCGTCAGCACGGCGAAGCCCGCCAGCACCGGCTTGCGGCCGATGCGGTCCGACAGCGCCGCCCCGGCGGGGTAGGCGAGCAGCAGCAGGGCGATGCTCGCGGTGTTCACGTCGAAGGCGAGGCGCATCGAATCGTGCAACACCGTGTTCAGGTAGGTCACCGAGTACACGAACAGCAGGTAGAAGCCCGTGCTGAACAGACAGAGCAGGGCCATCAGCTGCAGCAGCTGCGGCCAATGCCCGCGCACCGCGGCGAGCAGCGGCGTACCCCGGCCGGGTTCCGCGGGCGCGGGGGGCGATGAGTCTTCGATCCCGCGGCGCAGGATAAGACCGATGAGGCCGAGCGGGACGCCGAGCAGGAAGGGGATGCGCCAGCCCCAGGCGTCCACGCCCCCGGTGTCCAGGGCGGCGCTGACCAGCGCGCCGACGCCGCTGCCGAGCAGCATGCCGCCGATGGCGCCGATGCCGGAGGCGCTGGCGACCAGGCCGCGCCGCGCGGCCGGCGCGTGCTCGGCCGAATAGACGATGGAGGTGGCGTATTCCCCGCCGACCGAAAGGCCCTGCAGCAGGCGCAGGAGCAGCAGAAGGACAGGGGCGGCGCCGAGTTGCGCGTAGGTCGGCAGCAAGCCGATCAGCACCGTCGGCACGACCATCAGCACGACGGAGGCGAGCAGCGCCGGGCGCCGCCCCATGCGGTCCGCGACGTGGCCGAAGAGGATGCCGCCGAGCGGCCGCGCGACGAAGCCCGCAGCGAAGACGCCGAGCGCGGCCATGAGGGAGGTGGTCGGGTCGTCCGCCGGGAAGAATTGCCGGCCGATCGCCGCGGCGAAGTAGCCGTAGACAGCGAAGTCGTACCATTCGAGGACATTGCCGGCGATGGTCGCGGCGACGACGCGGCGCATCGGCCGCCGCTGGCCCGGGCCGGACACGCCCCGCCACGCGGCCGGCTCCGCCGCGTGCGCGCTGCCGCTCATCTGTCTCCGGTCCCCCTGCCGTCCGGGCCTCGGGAGGGAGGCTAGCACATGCCCGGGCGGGCGCGCCAAGCGCGGCGACGGACGCAGGCGCGGCGCGATCGGCGCCATCACCGACGGGGGCGAGCGGCCGGACGCCGCGGCCGAGGCTCGCGCCATCTCTGTCCGACGCCAGTCGGTCAGGCCGATGCGCGAAGCGAGGCGAGGTCAGCCGGGCCGAGCGGAGACAGGGGAAAGGGTCGTGTCCGGCAGCGACGCGAACCTACGGGATGGGCGTTGGTCGGGCCGTTGGTGTCCTGGAACGCGCCCGAGATGTCGTTGAGGACGCCCACCCGGACGACGCCATCCGAGATCTGCGCGTGCGCCTGGCCGATGCCGGCCAACAGCCCCAACCCCAGGCAGAGCCGAACCTGCCGCCGAACATGCCATCTCCTCCCCGTGGCTTCGATTGTCGTAGCGCGCGCCGGTACCGGCCTGCGCGGCCCAGGCGCATCAGACCTGCCGTTCGGGCAGGTGGACGACCAGGCCCTCCAGCGCAGGCCCGACCCTTATCTGGCAGCTCAGCCGGCTGTTCGGGCGCCGCTCCGCCGCGGTGCCGTCCAGCAGGGCGTCCTCGTCGCGGGACATGGCCGGGAGCATCGCCAGCTGCGCCGGCTCGACATAGACGTGGCAGGTGGCACACATGCAGTTGCCGCCGCACTCGGCCACGATCCCGTCGACACAGTTGGCCGTTGCGCCCTGCATCACGCTGGCGCCCTCG
>DASQVL010000164.1:0-2496 GCA_035640795.1 Crenalkalicoccus sp.
GCTCTCGCTCCGGACCAACAAGATGACGGTGAAGGCGGTCTGCGCCGACCGCGCCGATCGCGACATGGCGAAGATCCAGGCCGCCATGGCCGCCTGCTTCGACAGCAACGACTACAAGGAAGGCCGCCGCGCCTTCATGGAGAAGCGCAAGCCGGCATTCATCGGGCGGTAGGGCAAGGCGGCGGGCGAGCGTCGGGAGCAGCAGCGTCGCCGTAACAGACCCGGTCGCCTCGCAGGCCAGCCCCGCATACCCTTTTGCCCGGCGCGACCCTATCTCTTTCCTCGAAGGACAGGAGAGCGGGACATGCCGGACGAAGCCGCCGAGGACATCCTCGCCACCGCCGCCAATTGGGCCGCCGCCGGCGAGACCGTCGCCCTCGCCACCGTGGTCGAGACCTGGGGCAGCTCCCCCCGGCCCCCCGGCTCGCGTCTGGCCGTCACCGCCTCCGGCCGCATGGCCGGCAGCGTCTCCGGCGGCTGCATTGAAGGCGCCGTGGCCGATGCCGCGAAAAAGACGATGCAGACCGGCGCGCCGCAGCTGCTCGACTTCGGCATCTCCGACGAGCGCGCCTGGGAAGTCGGCCTCGCCTGCGGCGGCAAGCTGAAGGTCTTCGTGGAGAAGCTCGCGTGACGCCCGCGCTGCTCGCCCGGTTGCAGGCGGCGCAGGCGGCGAAGAGCCCGGTCGCGCTGCTGACCCGCCTCACGGATGGCGCCCAACTGCTCTGGCCGGAGGACGCGGCGCCGCCCGCGGTGGCCGAAGCCGCCCGCACCGCGCTCGCGGCCGACAGGGCCGCGAATGTGACGGAAGGCGACGCCGCCTGGTTCATCCACCCGCACAACCCGCCGCTGCGGCTCATCGTCGTCGGCGCCGTGCATGTCGCGCAGGCGCTGGTGCCGATGGCCGCCGCCGCCGGCTACGCCGTCACCGTGATCGATCCCCGCCGCGCCTTCGCGACCGATGAGCGCTTTCCCGGCGTCACCCTGAACCATGACTGGCCGGACGAGGCGATGGCGGCGCTGGCGCCGGACAGCCGCACGGCCGTCGTCACCCTGACCCATGACCCGAAACTCGACGACCCGGCGCTCGACGTCGCGCTGCGCTCGGAGGCCTTCTACATCGGCGCGCTCGGCAGCCGCCGGACGCATGCGAAGCGCGTGGCGCGGCTTGCCGAGCTTGGCCACGCGGAAGCCGCGATGGCGCGCATCCACGCCCCCATCGGCCTCGACATCGAGGCGGTGACGGCGCCCGAGATCGCGCTCGCCATCCTCGCCGAGATCGTCGCCGTCCGCCGCGGCGCCGCCCTCGCCCGTCGCGCGCCCGCGCCGGCCGCCGCAGCATGATCTTCGGTCCGACACCGATCGAGGAGGCGCGCGGCGCCGTCCTCGGCCACACCATCCGACTGCCGAACCGCGCCCTGAAGAAGGGCACGGTGCTGGACGACGCGGCGCTCGCCGATCTCCGCAATGCCGGGCACCGGGAGGTGGTGGCGGCGCGGCTCGAGCCCGGCGACGTGCCGGAGGACGCGGCGGCCGACCGCCTGGCGGACGCGCTGATGCAGCCGCTGGTCGCGCGCTCCCGCGCCGCCACCGGCCGGGTGAACCTGTTCGCCGAATCGGCCGGGCTGCTGGCGGTGAATGCCGGCGTGGTGGACCGGCTGAACGCGCTGGACGAATCGCTCACCATCGCCACGCTCCCCGCCTTCACGCCGGTCGCGGCGAAGGAGATGCTGGCGACCATCAAGGTGATCCCCTTCGCCGTGCCCGGCAGCGTCCTGCAGGTGGCGGAGGCGCTGGCGCGCCAGGGCCCGCCCGCCCTCTCCGTGCATCCCTTCCGCCCGCTGAAGGTCGGCCTGGTGCTGACCGAGCTGCCGGGGGTGAAGGAGAGCGTCATGGAAGGTGCGGTGGAGGCGACGCGCGACCGCGTGGAGCGGCTCTGCGGCACGCTGCTGCCGCATGAGCGCACGCGGCACGAGATGGCGCCGGTCTGCGATGCGCTGGTACGGCTACGCCGCCAAGGGGCGGAGGTGCTGCTGATCGCCGGCGCCTCGGCCGTGGTGGACCGGCGCGATGTGGGGCCGGCCGCCATCGTGCGGGCGGGCGGCACCATCGAGCATTTCGGCATGCCGGTGGATCCCGGCAACCTGATCTGCCTCGGCCGGATCGAGGGGCTGCCGGCGCTGGTGCTGCCGGGCTGTGCGCGTTCCCCCAAGATGAACGGCATAGACTGGGTGCTGCAGCGGATCTTCGCGGGCCTCGCCGTGCGGCCGGCCGATGTGATGGGTATGGGCGTCGGCGGCCTGTTGAAGGAGGTGGAGGCGCGCCCGCTGCCGCGGGAGAAGGCGGCCGCCCGGCCCGCCGCCGCGCCGCGCCGCGGCCGGCGCGTCGCCGCGCTGGTTCTGGCGGCCGGCCGGTCCCGCCGCATGGCGCCCACCAACAAGCTGCTGGTCGCGGACCGCGACGGCGTGCCGATGGTGGCGCGCGTGGTGGACAACGTGC
>DASQVL010000165.1:0-12389 GCA_035640795.1 Crenalkalicoccus sp.
GGGCAGCGCGATCGGCCTCGCCGCCACGGTGCAGTTCCTGGCAGCACTTCCGGATCAGCCGCCGGCCTTCCGCCCGATTCCGCCCATGCTGGAGTTCGAGCAGACGCCGAACCCGTTGCGCGACCTGCTGGCGCGCGAGCCGATCGTGCAGCAGGCCGGCATCGTGCGCGTGCCGGACGGTCCCGGCCTTGGCATCGAGGTGGACCGGGAGATCCTCGCCCGCTTCAGGCTGGCCTGACCCGTGCTCGTCGCGCTGACCGACCCGATTGAGCCCGCGGGCGATGCAATCCTGCGCGCCGCCGGGCACGAATCCGCCCTGCCGAGCGGCGCCGGCACGGCCGCCCTCCGCGCCCTCTGCGCCGCAGCCGATGCGGTGATCGTGCGCCGCAAGCTGCCGGACGACCTGCCCCTGGCGAGCCCGCGCCTGCTGGCGGCGGTCCGCCACGGCGTCGGCGTGGATATGATCCCGGTGGAGGCCTGCACCGCATCCGGTGTGGTCGTGGCGAACGTGCCGGGCGCCAATGCCGATGCGGTGGCGGAGTTCGTGGTGGCGCAGATGCTCGCCGCGGCCCGGCACGCGGAGGCGATGCATGCCGACCTGCTGGCGAAAGGCTGGGACACCGCCCGTGCGCGGGCCGACGCGGCCAGCGAACTCCGCGGCAAGACGCTCGGCATCGTCGGGGTCGGCGCGATCGGCACGCGGCTGGCGCAGATCGCGCATCACGGCTTCGGCATGCGCGTGCTGGGACACCGCCGCAACCCCGCCAGCCTGCCTCCCCACGTCGCACCTGCCGACCTGCCGGGATTGTTCGCCGAGAGCGACTACGTCACCCTCGCCTGTCCGTTGACCGAGGCGACGCGCGGCCTCGCCTCCGCCGCGATGCTCGCGCGCATGAAGCGCGGTGCCTGGCTGCTGAACGTCTCCCGCGGTGCCGTGGTGGAGGAGGACGCGCTGGTGGCGGCGCTGCGCCAGGGCCGGATCGGCGCGGCGCTCGACGTCTATGCGGTGCAGCCGCTGGCGCCGGACCATCCGCTGCGCAGCCTGCCCAACGTGCTGCTGACACCGCACGCCGCCGGGCTGACGCGGGAGAGCATGGAGGCGATGAGCACCATCGCCGCGGAGGAGGTGGTGCGCGTGCTCCAGGGCGAGCGCCCGCGAAACTTCATCAACCCCGAGGCCTGGCCGGCCGCGCAGGCGCGCCGCCGGGGGCTTGGCCACCCCATGCCGGAGGAAGCGGCGCCATGAGGATCACCGACGTCCAGGCCACCTGGTGCCACGTCCCGATCCCGGAGGAACGGCAGTTCATCAGCGACTTCGGCCGGGTGGCGAGCTTCGATTCCGTCATCGTGCGCATCGACACCGATGCCGGGCTGACCGGCTGGGGCGAGGCCAAGGCGGGGGTCGGCAGCGCCGCCGCCTGCGCCGGCCTCGCCGCTATCGTCAATCTCGACTTCGCACCGCTGCTGCGGGGCGAGGACCCGCGCGACATCTCCCGCCTCTGGGACGTGATGTACAACACGCCGCGCCAGGGCTACGCGGTGGAGTACGGTCGCGTCCTGCCGCAACTCGGCCGCCGCGGCCTTTCCATCTCCGCCCTCGCCGGAGTGGACCTGGCGCTCTGGGACATCCTCGGCAAGTCGCTGGGAGCGCCGGTCTGGCGGCTGCTCGGCGGGCGGCGCGCGGCCCGCATGCCTGCCTATGCCTCCGGCGGCTGGGCCAAGGCGGACGCCATCGGGGCGCAGCTGCGATCCTATGTGGACCGTGGATTCCGCGCGGTGAAGATGCGCGTCGGGGTGATGGACGGCTCGCCCGCCGCCTCGGCCGAGCGGGTACGGGCGGCGCGTGAGGCGCTCGGCCCGGACATCAGGCTCATGGCCGACGCGCACGGCACCTGGTCGGTGGCGGAGGCCAAGGCGTTCTGCCGCATGGTGGAGCATCTCGACCTTTACTGGTTCGAGGAGCCGGTGACGGCCGATGACAAGCCCGGCCTTGCCGAGGTCCGCCGCAGCTCCAGCGTGCCGATTAGCACCGGGGAGAGCGAGTTCACCCGCCACGATTTCCGCGAGATCGCCGAGCTTCGCGCCGCCGACGTGCTGCAGCCGGACCTCGCCATCGCCGGCGGCCTGACCGAGGGGGTGCGCATCGGCGCCATCGCCGCTGCCTTCAACCTGCGGCTCGCACCACACCTCTGGTCCGGCGCTCCGGCCTTCGCCGCCGGGCTGCACCTCGCGGCCAGCAGCAGTGCGGGCTTCATCCTGGAATACTCGCTCGGTCACAACCCGATGCTGCACGACCTGGTCGAGGAGAGTTTCCCGGTGGTGGACGGGCATGTGGAGATCCCGGAGCGCCCGGGCCTCGGCATTACGGTCCGCCCCTCCTTCCTCGAGCGCTATGGGCGGCGGGCATGAAAATCGTCGACATCAAGGCCTATCCCACCTCCTTCCCGGTGCCGCCGGGCGGTGGCGTCGCGCTCGGGGTGGGGCGCGCGGTGAAGCGCGACGCGGTGGTGGTGAAGGTCACGACCGAAAGCGGTCTCGTCGGCTGGGGCGAGAGCCATCACGGTCGCGCCCACACCGCCGTCGCCGCCCTGCTCGAGACCACGCTGAAGCAGCTGGTGCTGGGGATGGATGCCGGCGACACGGTGGGCGTCTGGGCGAAGATCTACCGCGGGCAGCTCGCAAGCCATGGCATGGGCGCGGGCTGTGCGCTCGCCATGTCCGGCCTCGACATGGCGCTCTGGGACATCCGCGCCAAGGCGGCGGGCTGGCCGCTCTACCGGCTGCTCGGCGGCGCAGCGAAGCCGGTCCCCGCCTATGCCGGCGGCGTCGCGCTCGGCTACCAGCCGCCCGAGACGCTGGTGGAGGAGGCGCGTACGCATGTCGAAGCCGGCTACCGTGCGCTGAAGCTGCGCATCGGCGACACGGTGCGCGACGACATCTCCCGGATGGAGGCGGTGCGCCGTGCCTTCGGCGAGGAGCTGGACATCCTCGCCGATGCCAACACCGCCTATACCCTCGCCGATGCGCGACGGGTGATGCCGGCCATGGACCGTCTTGGCATGGGCTGGCTGGAGGAGCCCTTCCCGGCGCATGACCGACGCCTCTATGGCGCGGCCCGCGGCTATGGCCGGACGCCGCTCGCGGCGGGGGAGAACCACTTCACCCGTTTCGAATTCGCACCGCTGCTCGAGGACGGCGCCATCGCCATCTGGCAGCCCGACCTGTCGAAATGCGGCGGCATCACTGAGGCGCTCCGGATCGCGGCGATCGCCTCTGCCCACAAGATCCCGATCCATCCGCATAGCTCGATGACAGGGGTCAACCAGGCGGCATCGATCCACTTCCTCTGTGCCATCGACAACGCGGGCTATTTCGAGGCCGACGTGTCGCGCGGCAATCTCTTCCGCGACGCACTGGTCGCCACGCCCTGGCGCATCGGATCGGATGGCTGCGTGCGGCCGCTCGAGGCGCCCGGCATCGGCGTCGAGGTGGACGAGGGCTGGCTCGCCGCCCATCCGGCCATCGAGGGGCCCGGCTACGTGTGAGGCGATCAACCCCCGCGCCGCACGGCAGAAGGCGGCGCGCATCCGGAGGAGGAGCGAATGAGAAGGCACGACAGACCGAGCATCCCGCGCCGCCTTGCCATGGCGCTGCCCTTGGCAGGGCTAGCCGCCATTGCGGCATCCGGCGGGACGTCGCGCGCGGCCGAGAACTTTCCGGCACGCGAGATCCGCTTCATCAACGCCTTCGCGCCGGGTGGCACCTCCGACCTCCTCGGACGCATTCTGGCCGATCAGCTCTCGAAGCAGCTCGGGCAGCGCGTCGTGGTCGACAACCGCACGGGCGGTGGCGGCGTGGTGGCGACCCAGGAGCTTACGCGTGCGGCGCCGGACGGGCACACCATCCTGCTCGCCTCCATGGGCATCATGACGATCACCCCGCAGATCCAGACGGTGCCCTACGATGTCGCGCGCGACATCACGCCCCTGGCCAACGCCGCCTCCGTCTACAACATCCTGGTCACCGGCGCGCACAGCGAGATCCGGACCTGGCAGGACCTGGTCCGGCTCGGCCGTGACCCGTCCCGCAACATGACCTGCGCCACGGTTGGCGCCGGCACGAGCCAGCAGCTTGCCTGTGTGCTGTTCGCGTCCCTGACCGGGGCGCAGCTGGAGCAGGTACCCTATCGCGGCGGTGCCCCCGCCATCCTCGACATCGTCTCCGGCCGGGTCGACGTGATGTTCGGCAACATGCCGGAGTTCATGGGGCAGCTGCGCGAGGGGGCCCTCAAGGCGGTGGCCTATGGTGCCGCCGATGCCTCGCCCCTGTTGCCGGAGGTGCCGGTCATCTCCCGCAGCGGCTTGCCGGACTTCGTGATCCCGAACTGGTTCGGCGTGGTCGGCCCCGGCCGCATGGCGCCGTCGCTCGTGGAGCGGTGGAATACCGAGATCAATCGCGCCCTCGCAGACCCGGACGTGCAGCGGCGTTTCGTCGAGGCCGGGCTGCAGCGCCTCGGCGGCACGCGCGAGGACTTCGAACGCCAGATCGCGGCCGATCGCACCCGCTGGGGACGCGTCATCCGTGAGCACGACATCAAGGCTGATTGACTGACCGTCCGGCCAGAACCACGATCACGGCATTGACGATCTCGGCGGCCGCGACCGCTTCGGTGTTGGCTGGGACGAGGGACGCGGCACACTCGACCGAACCGATGTCGCGCTGGCCTATGCCTACATCCTCGGGCGGGGGGACGGGCTACCCTACGTCCTTCGTCGACATGAACACACCGCCGGAGCAGCAGGACGACCGCCTTGACGACCCAGCCGTCAAGAGGTGCGAAATGGCTGGCCGATGCAGGTGCAGCCGGACGGCAGGATCCGGAACCGGGTCGTGCCGCCGCGCACCGCAGTCCTGTTTGTCCGCGTCGGGCAATGACGCCGGTTCAGGCTCGCCCAAACCGGGCGTTCAGGGCCACGCCGGCTTCTGCGGCCGGACAGCGGCGACGATCGACTCCGCCGTGATGCCGAAATGCCGCCACAGGTCTTCCTCGGCGCCCGAGGCACCAAAGCTCGACATTCCGATGAAGCCGCCTTCCGGCCCGATCCAGCGGTCCCAGCCGAGCCGAACGGCGGCCTCCACTGCGACCCGCGGCGCCGTGCCGAGCACCGCGGCGCGGTACTCCGGGCTCTGCTGCTCGAACAATGTCCAGCAGGGCATGGACACGACGGCGGCCGGTAGCCCCTTTGCAGCCAACAGCTTGCGGGCGCGCATCGCAAGCGCGACTTCGGTGCCGGTGGCGAGGATGGTGGCGGCGCGCGGCCCGCCCTCGGCCTCGGCCAGGACATAGGCCCCGCGGGCGCTACGATTGTCCCCTGCTGCCTGCCGCACCGCCTCCTGCGGCTGCCGCGCGAAGATGAGGCAGGAGGGTCCGGTACGATGTGCGATGGCCAACTCCCAGCACTCCGCTGCCTCCACCGCATCGGCCGGGCGGAAGACCAGCAGGTTCGGGATGGCACGCAGTGAGGCCAGGTACTCCACCGGCTGATGCGTCGGCCCGTTGCGGCCGATGCCGATGCTGTCATGAGTGAATGCGAACAGCACCGGCAGGCCCATCATCGCGGCCATGCGGAAGGCCGGGCGCTCGTAATCGGAAAAGACCAGATAGGTGACGCCAGAGGGCACCACGCCGCCATGCGCGGCCATGCCATTCAGCATGGAACCCATCGCATGCTCCCGCACGCCGTAATGCATGTAGCGGCCGCCACGATCCTCTGTGGTGAAGGACGATAGCTTCCGCTTGTGCTGCGTGGCCGCCTCCAGGTCCGGGGCGCCGGCCAGCATTTCCGGGATCGCTGCGGCGGCGATCTCCACGATCTCACCACAGGTTTTCCAGCCATGCTGAGTCAGGCGCTCCGCCGCCGCCCGGCTTGCATAGGTGCGCAGCCCGTCCTGCCAGCCCTCCGGCAGGCGTCCCTCGCGCAACCGGTCCAGCAGGCGGCGCTTCTCCGGCGGCAGGGCGGCGATATGCGCCTGCCAGGCCTCGTACCGGGGCAGGCTGCGGCGGCCGGCAGCATGCCAGGCGGCGGCGACATCCTCCGGCACTTCAAAGGCCGCGTGCGGCCAGTCCAGCGCCTGCCGCGCCGCATCGGTCAGTGCCCGCGTCAGCTTGCCGCTATGGGCGGCGCGGGTGTCCTCCACGCCCGGGATGCCGCGGCCGATGATGGTGCGGCAGGCGATGAAGCTCGGCCGCGGGTCGCGTCGGGCCAGGGACAGCGCCGCGTCCACCGCATCCATGTCGTGCCCGTCCACCTCCAGCACCTGCCAGTTTGCTGCCCGGAAGCGTGCGGGCAGATCCTCGCTCTGCGCGATGCCGATGGCACCGTCATCGGTCATCCGGTTGTCGTCCCAAAGCCAGGTCAGCTTGCCCAGCCGGAGATGCCCGCTGAGCGAGGCGACCTCCTGCGCCACGCCCTCCTGGAGGCAGCCATCGCCGAGGAGCGCGTAGCTGCGGTGGTCGATCAGTTCAGGGCCGAGCTGCGCCGCGAGGAAAGCCTCGGCCACAGCCATGCCGGCGGCATTGGCGACGCCCTGGCCCAGCGGGCCGGTGGTGACCTCGATGCCGTGCGCTGGGCAGAACTCCGGATGACCCTCGCAGGGCGAGCCCAGTTCGCGGAAGCGCCTCAGCGCCTCGATCGGCATGCCGGCGTAGCCGCTGAGATGCAGCAGCGCGTAGAGCAGCATCGAGCCGTGTCCGGCGGAGAGCACGAAGCGGTCACGGTCGAACCAGAGCGGATCGGCCGGGTTGAATTTCAGGTGCCGGGTGAAGAGCGCCGTGGTGATGTCGGCGGCGCCGAGCGGCGTGCCGGGATGGCCTTCGCCCACGCGCTCGCAGGCATCCATCGCCAGGAAGCGGATGGCATTCGCCATGCGGCGCGGATCCACAGGGCTGGTCGTGGCCATGGATGTCCTCCCTCTTCGTCTTGCCGAAGCTGTGGCGCTTTGACGCGCTCACCGGCAAGCGAGAATATTGCGCCGATCGGTGAAGCGGGCTCATGCTTCGCGCATGGCACAGCACCTCCCTCTGACTGCGCTGCGAGCCTTCGAGGCCGCGACTCGCACCGGCTCCTTCCGCTCCGCGGCCGATGACCTCGGCCTGACGCCGAGCGCGGTGAGTCACGCCATCCGCGGGCTGGAGCGCGACCTGGGCACCGTGCTGTTCGAGCGCGAGGGCCGCTCCATCCGACTGACCCCGGAAGGGGAGATGCTGATGCGCCATGTGGAGCGCGGCTTCGGCGAGTTGCAGCTCGGCGTCGGCAGCGTCGCGGCGCGCCGGCCGCAATTGCTGAAGCTGCACAGCGCGCCGAGCTTCGCGGCGCAATGGCTGGTGCCGCGGCTCGGGCGCCTGCTCGAGGAATGCAAGGGCCTTGAGCTACGGATTGCCGCAGGCACCGATTACACCCGCTTCGTCGCGGATGAGTTCGACGCCGACATCGTCTACGGCGCTCCACCGCCCGAGACCTATGGCGGGCCGGGGCATCCGGGCGTGATGGTGCTGCCGCTGGGGACGGAGGTGGTGACGCCGCTTTGCGCTCCACGCCTCGCCGGGCGCATCCGTAACGCCCGCGACCTCTATGCCCACGCCCTGATCGAGAGTGACAACAAGCGCGTCCGCTGGCCGGCTTGGTTCGCCGCCAATGGGCTGGCCGCGCCAGCGCCGCGCGGCCCGCGCTTCGACCGCAGCTTCCTGTCCCTGAGCGCCGCGGCAGACGGCCTGGGCATTGCGCTGGAATCCACTCTGCTGGCCGAGCGCGAGCTCGCTTCCGGCCGCCTGGTGCGGCCGCTGCAGGACGTCTGTGAGGACGTGGTCTATACCGGCCACTGGCTGATCTTTCCCCCTACCAAGCGCTACGCGCGGTCGATGGTGCTGTTCCTGGGCTGGCTGACGCGGGAACTCGGCCTCGATATCAACCTGGAGGAGTTGGACCAGCCGCGCGGCGATCGGTGAATCGGGCTTGTGCTTTGGCGCGAATTTCTCGCTTGTGGATGAAGCAGCTGACGCGGCACACCTCCGGCACGTTGGGACAAGGGAGAACGTCGCATGCTGCTTGCCGACAAGACGGCCGTAATTTCCGGCGCCGCAAGCGCCCGCGGCATCGGCCGCGCCACCGCGAAGCTCTTCGCCGAGCACGGCGCCCGCGTCGCCATCCTCGACTTGGACGCCGCCGGCGCGAGGCAGGCCGCCGCCGAGCTGGGTGAAGGCCATGTCGGCATTGGCTGCAACGTCGCCGACCTGGGCAGCTGCCGCCACGCTGCCGAGCAGGCCACTGCCAGCTTCGGCAAGATCGACATCCTGATCAACAACGCCGGCATCTCTCAGCCGGTAAAGACCATGGAGATCACACCAGAGGACTGGCAGCGCATCATCGATGTCAACATGACCGGCGTGCTCTACCTCAGCCAGGCCTTCATCCCGCACATGCGGGCGCGCAAGCAGGGCTCCATCGCCTGCATGTCTTCCGTCTCCGCCCAGCGCGGCGGCGGCATCTTCGGCGGGCCGCATTACTCCGCAGCCAAGGCCGGCGTGCTGGGACTGGGCAAGGCGATGGCGCGGGAACTGGGTCCGGACGGCATTCGGGTGAACATGGTGACCCCCGGCCTGATCCAGACGGACATCACCGGCGGCAAACTCACGCCGGAGATGAAAACGGAGCTCCTGAAGGGCGTCCCGCTGAACCGCCTGGGCGACGCGATCGACGTGGCGCGGATCTACCTCTTCCTCGCCTCTGACCTGTCGGCCTACGTCACCGGCGCGGTGATCGACGTCAACGGCGGCATGCTCATCCACTGAGTTTGGGCTGCGGCTTCCCTACAAACAGGAGAGGAGGAGACGCGCCATGGAAGCGCGAACAGGGACGCTCGCCAACGCGCCGAGCCTGGAGGAGCGGGCCTACCGCATCCGCCGCAACGCGCTGCGAATGGGCGAGGTGCAGGGCCAGGGCTACATCGCCCAGGCGCTCGGTGTGGCAGATGTACTGGCGGTATCCTACTTCCACGCGCTGCGCTACCGGCCGGAGGATCCGGCCTGGGAAGGGCGCGACCGCTTCCTGCTTTCCATCGGCCACTACGCCATTGCGCTCTACGCGGCGCTGATCGAAGCGGGGATCGTCCCGGAAGCCGAGCTGGAGACCTATGGCTCCGACGAAAGTCGCCTGCCGATGTCCGGCATGGCCGGCTACACGCCGGGCATGGAGATCAGCGGCGGCTCGCTCGGCATCGGTCTCGGCATCGGCGTCGGCATGGCGCTGGGGCTCAAGCGCAAGTCGTCCGACCGCTACGTCTACAACCTGATGTCGGATGGCGAGCTGGACGAGGGCCCGACCTGGGAGGCCGCCATGTCGGCCGGGCATCACAGGCTCGACAACCTGATCTGCATCGTGGACGTGAACCGCATGCAGGCCGACGGCCCCTCTACCGGCGTGCTGAACTTCGAGCCGCTGCCGGCCAAGTGGGAAGCCTTCGGCTGGTTCACGCAACGGGTGGACGGCAACGACATCCCGGCGCTGGTAAAGGCCTTCGACACCGCGCGCGGCCATGCCGGGACGCAGCCACGCGTCATCATCTGCGACACGAAGATGGCGAAGGGCGTGCCCTTCCTGGAGACGCGGGAGAAGTCGCACTTCCTGCGGGTTGAAGCCCATGAATGGGCGCTGGCGATCGAAGCACTGGATGCCAGGAGGATAGCATGAGCCGCACCAAGCGTAGCCCGTGGCGCGGCGTAGCCGCCGGGGTGCAGGACCCGAACAAGCCGAGGCTCACCACCTCGGCGATGATCGCCTCGCTTGCCGGGGCGGACCAGCGCACGAGCCCGGCACCCTTTGGCCGCGCCCTCGTGGAGCTGGGCAGGACACGCCCGGACATCCTCGGCCTGACCGCGGACCTGGCGAAGTACACGGACCTGCACGTCTTCGCCAAGGAATACCCGGACCACTTCTACCAGATGGGCATGGCCGAGCAGCTGCTCATGCTCGCCGCTGCCGGGCTGGCCCATGAGGGCTTCGTGCCCTTCGTGACGACCTATGCCGCCTTTGCCTCTCGCCGCACCTTCGATTTCGTCAGCCAGGGCATCGCGGAAGAGGGCTTGAGCGTGAAGATCTGCTGCGCCCTGCCGGGCCTGACCACGGGCTACGGCCCGAGCCACCAGGCAACGGAGGACATCGCGATCTTCCGCGGCATGCCGGACCTCGTCATCGTCGACCCCTGCGATGCGCTGGACATCGAGCAGGCCGTGCCGGCCATCGCGGCGCATGATGGGCCGGTCTACATGCGCCTGCTGCGCGGCAATGTCCCGCTGGTGCTGGACGAGTATGACTACCGCTTCGAGCTCGGCAAGGCGAAGCTGATCCGCGACGGTGCCGATGCGCTCGTCATCTCCTCCGGCTTCATGACCATGCGGGCCCTGGAGATGGCGAAGCTGCTGGAAGCGGACAAGGTCCACATTGCGGTACTGCATGTCCCGACCATCAAGCCGCTCGACGAGGCGACCATCCTCGGGGAGGTCGGGCGTAGCGGCCGGCTGACGGTGGTCGCCGAGAACCACACGGAGATCGGTGGCCTGGGCGAAGCCGTGGCGGCCACGCTGCTGCGCAACGGTGTCATTCCGCCACGCTATCGCCAGGTGGCGCTTCCGGATGCCTTCCTCGATGCCGGCGCGCTGCCGACCTTGCACGACCGCTATGGCATTTCGGCGGAGGCCATGGCCAAGAGCATCAAGGGCTGGCTGTAGCCAGCCCTGAACCAACCCAACAAGGAGGAGACGAAGCAATGATATCCAAGATCAACCGTCGCGCGGCGCTGCTCGGCGCCGCCGGAATCCTCGCTGCCCCCGCCATGCTGCGTGCCCAGGGCCAGGTGCGGCTTACCCTTGGCCATGGCGCCGCGCCAGGCAACCCGCGCAGCCTGGCCGCGGAGCGGATGGCGAGCATGCTGCGCGAACGCAGCAACGGACGGATCGAGCTGCGCGTCGCCGGCTCCGCCCAGCTTGGCGACGACGCCGCCATGCTCACGGCGATGCGCACCGGCACGCTGGACATGTCGGTGAACAGCCAGGGCGCCGCCTCGGCCGTGCTGCCGGAGCTTGCCGCGCTCGGCCTGCCCTTCCTCTTCCCGAATGCTCCCGTCGCATACAAGGTGCTGGACGGTGCGGTGGGTGAGGAGCTGGCGAAGCGCTTCGAAGGCGTCGGGTTGGTTTCGCTCGGCTTCTGGGACAACGGCATCCGCCACACCAGCAACAGCAGGCGCCCGATCACCAGGCCGGAGGATCTCAAGGGCCTCAAGATCCGCACGCCGCCCGACCCGATGACCATCGACATCTTCCAGGCGCTGGGCGCGGCGACGCAGCAGATCAATTTCGGCGAACTCTACGTTGCCCTGCAGCAGGGGGTGGTGGACGGGCAGGAAAATCCGCTGGCCAACATCCAGTCTTCCAAGCTGTACGAGGTCAACAAGTACGTTTCCCTCACCGGCCACAAGTGGGAGTGCAACCCCTTCCTCGTGTCCCGGATCGCCTGGGGGCGGCTGAAGCCGGAGGACCGCAAGCTGCTGCAGGAGACGGCGAAAGAGGCCGGAACCTATCAGCGCGGCATGTCGCAGGAGATCGACGTCAAGTTGCTGGGCGAGTTCCGCGCCAATCCGGCGGTGACCGTGAACGAGGTGGATCAGCCGCCCTTCCGTGCCGCGACCGCCGCGGTGGCGGAGCGCTGGGAGGCCAAGCCCTTCGGCGATTTCGTCAAGCGCCTGCGCGCTGCGGCCGTGACGGCGTGACGTGACATGGAGCAGCCCTTCCACACTGCGCCGGTCCCGGCCGGCGCGGTGACGGCGCCCGCCGGCGGGAGACCGCAGGGCGCCCTGATCGCCGCCGCCGATGCGGCGGACCGTGCGGTCGCCCTGCTGTGCCAGGGCGTGCTGCTGCTGACCAGCACCGCCCTGATGGCCGTGCTCACCGCCAATGTCATCGCCCGTTATCTGCTGGCGACTGGCGGGTTCGACTGGGCGGAGGAGGTGCCACAGCAGCTTTTCCCCTGGTTCATCATGGCCGGTGTCGCGCTGGCCGTGCAGCATGGCGGCCACATCGCGGTGGAGTGGCTGCTCGGCAAGCTCGGGCGGGAAGGGAGGCGGATCGTCCTGCTCGCCGGTCATGTCGCAGTGGCGCTGGCCTATGCGGTGCTGTGCCGGCAGGCACTCGAGGTGGCGGAGATCGTCGCCATCGAGCGCAGCCCCGCCCTGGGCCTTCCGGGCAGCTACGGCTACTGGGCCATCGCTGCCGGCTGCGCACTGCTCGCGCTGGGCACCCTGACTGTGGCTGTCCGCGTGGCCGTGCTGGGTCCGGAGGC
>DASQVL010000166.1:0-2974 GCA_035640795.1 Crenalkalicoccus sp.
AGCTAGAGATCTTCACGAAAGTCGCGTGACAGACAGGCCAGCGTGCCGGAAGCAGCCGACGATCAGCTCGGGTCGGTGCTGCAGGCGGCGGAACTCGCGCCGGGCGAGGCGGTGCAGGTCGGCGACGGAGTCGGGCAGCGCGTTCGCCATGGCGCGCTTGGCGCAGGCGTTGCATGGCTCCTCGGGATCCAGCTCCGGGGCGTAGGCGGGCAGGTCGGCCACCGCGAAGTCCTGTGGGCGCGCGGCGAGGAAGGCGGCCGTCCGTCGCGCGCGGTGGGCGTTGAGCCGGTCCCAGACGACGAGGAGCGGCGCGCCGATCTTCCGCCGGAAGTGCCGCAGGGCCAGGATCACGCTCTGGCTCGAGATGCTGCCGCGGAAGTGCCGCGCATACAGCCGGCCGTCGGGGGTGACCGCGACGATGCTGGAGACCTCGCGCCGCCTGCTCACCCGCCGCAGCACCGGCGTCGCCCCGCGCGGAGCCCAGGTCGTGCCCGGCCGCTGCCGGAAGCTGTGGCCGGTCTCGTCGAGGAAGAGCCGCGTGCGTCCCTCACGGCGGGCCCGCTTTTTTGATCGCCACCCACTCGCGCCGCGGCCAGGCGGCGATGGCGCGCTCGTCGCGCTCCTTGGCCCGGGTGGCGGGGCGCTGCGCCGTGTAGCCGTGCGCCTTCAGCGGCCGCTCGAGGTAGCGCGGGTGGTAGCGCACGCCGAACTCGCGTCGGATCAGCGCCGCGATGCGCCGCAGGGTCCAGCGCTCCGTCTCGAAGCCCGCCGCCACCGCGCCGCGTGCCAGCAGCCGGCCCAGCCGCGCCCAGGCGCAGGCGTCGAGCCGGGGCGGCCGCCCGGTTCTCGGCCGAGCCCGAAGCCCGTGTTGGCCCTGTCGCCGCATGACCGCCGCCCAGCGGCTGACGCTCGCCCGGCTGACGCCGAGCCGCCGCGCGATGGCCGCCTGGGTCACCCGACCCCGGCGCAACAGCGCCGCCGCAGCCAGGCGGCGCTCCTCCAACTGGGCCGGCGTCCAGCGCACCGGCCGCCACTCGGTGCCCTCCATCCGCAGCACTCACAGCACTGCTGAGGCACCAAATGTTACCCTACTTCGGCGAAGATCATTAGGACGGCAGCGCCTCCGCTGCACAGGCCTGCAGGATGTGCGACCACAGCAGGCGCAGTTTGCTCAGGTCGTAACCGTTGCCGCCAACGTGGGCGAAGAACTGCTTCGTGTACTCATCCTTGGCCAGCAACTGGTTTTGTCAGTGCTCGCGCCAGATCTGTCGACGAGAGGTGGAGCCCGAGCTCGACCTCCTGGGGTATAATCTGCAACGCGATCGGCCACATGGATCCCGATGCAGGTGAGGCTCCCTGCTATTGGGGTGGTCGCAGTGCCTCACCATATCCGCCGCATGGGTAATGTTTGGCTCGCAATGAACGACTCTCCAGAAGACGAACTCGGCGTCGGTTACGCACCCCCGGTTCAGCGGCTACTGAGCATTGGGGAGACTCGCAGCTACAGCCCGTCCGAGTGGCCTGATTACTGTGCGCGGTTCGGACTTGAGCGTGAGCATGTCGGTGACTTGATTCGCATGGCCTGTGACGCCGCGTTGAACCAGGCGGATTCGACCAGCAGCGAGGTGTGGGCGCCCATGCATGCCTGGCGTGCTTTGGGGCAGATGCGGGCCGAAGAGGCGGTGTTGCCGTTGCTGGCGCTCCTCAGAGCGGCCGCGGACGACGACGCGGCGGCCGAAGAGCTTCCAGCTGTGTTCGGCATGATCGGGCAGGCGGCTATTTCGCCTCTCTCCGAATTCCTGTCGGGTCGGTCGAATCCGGAAGCGGCGCTCTCCATGGCCTTACTCGGGATCAAGGAGATTGCCGCGCGGCATCCCGAGTGCCGGGCCGAATGCGTGGGCAGCCTGGTGCGGATGCTGGAACCACAGGCTGAGGCGGATCCCACGATCCGTGGCCTCGCGGTGTCGGCCTTGATCGACCTGGGGGCAGTTGAGGCGACTGACGCGATCCGGGATGCATTCCGCCGGGATGCGGTCGATATCTCGGTTGCCGGCGACGTGGAGGATGTGGAAATCGCTCTCGGCTTGAGGGTCGGTCGTGCCACGCCTGCACCGAAGTACATGGTTCTGCCGGCGGGTAGCATCCCGTGGCTGGATGCAGCTAGTGTCCAGGGGAACGCCCGGGCGGCGCCCCGATCCGCAAAGGTTGGCCGCAACGATCCATGCCCCTGCGGCAGCGGAAAGAAATACAAGAAGTGCTGCTTGCGGTAGCTGATCCCGACAAGGATATGCGTATTCTCAGCCGCGGCGTTTGGGGCGCTATGTGGCAGCCAACGGGTTGCCTTGAAGGGTGAGCCGGAGGGCGGGGAGGATGCCGATCCCTCGTACCCATCCGGCGTGGGCCGCGGTGCCGAGCGTTGACCGGTTCAACGCTTCTCTTCGGCGATGAGCTCGCGGAGCCGCTCGACGCCATCACGGGTAAAGGCGAGCGTGGCGTCCTCGCCTCTGCCGTAGACCCAAAGGCGCCCGTCTTCCGGCTCCATGTAGAGGGCGAGGTCGTCGAGACGGTGAGCTCCTCGGCCAGGATGCTGCCGCTGTCCGGGTCGACGGCGATGGGCAGCTTTCGCCACCTCTCGCAGCCCGCGCCCGGCGGCCATGTGACGCGTAGGCCCGTGCTGTCGATCGCCAGGTCGAGCCCGCAACGCGCGTCGGTGCGCAAATCGAGCCGCAGCGTCCGGCCGCGCCGCGAGAGCGTAGTGTGGTCCCGCACCGGCAACGCCACGCCGAGGAGAGCGAAGATGGAGGCGATCAGGCCCTCCACCTGCCGCAGCGCCAGGCGGAAGACGGCTCGCACCATCAGCATGGCGGCGATCGCCGCGTCAGAGAAGGTACGGCGGCCGGCCGGGGCGCGCCAGCTCGCGCCGGCGTCGGGCGAGACCCAGACCGTGATGTCGCCACGTCGGGCCAGTCCCCGC
>DASQVL010000167.1:0-9763 GCA_035640795.1 Crenalkalicoccus sp.
CACTCAAATCTCCTGCACTCGAATCTCTTGCGCTCGAGTCCCTTGCACTCGAACGCCCCGCCGCCGAGGCGCTTGCCCCAACCGGCCAGCGCGCCGGCAACGCCACGGCCTGGGCCTTCCAGGCCCTGCCGGGACCGCTGCTGATCGAGGTGCGGCGCTACGCCGATGCTCGCGGCGCCTTCGCCGAGACCTGGAGCCAGCGCGACTTCGCCGCGCTGGGCGTGGAGGACGGGTTCGTGCAGGACAACTGGTCGCGCTCCGACCGCGTCGGCACGGTGCGCGGCCTGCACTTCCAGCGACCGCCGCACGCCCAGGCCAAGCTGGTGCGCGTGCTGCGCGGCGCCATCCTGGACGTGGCGGTGGACCTGCGCCGCGCCTCCCCCACCTTCGGTCGGCATGTGGCGGTGGAGCTCACCGAAGGCGACGGGCGCATGCTCTACGTGCCGGTGGGCTTCGGGCACGGCTTCTGCACGCTGCGGCCGCAGACGGAAATTGCCTACAAGGTCACCGACCTCTACGCGCCGGAGTGCGACGGCGGCATCGCCTGGGACGATCCGGATCTGGCGATCGGATGGCCGGTGATGCCGGCCGAGGCGGTGCTCTCCGAAAAGGACCAGCGCCTGCCGCGCCTCGTCGCGGTTCCCCACCTCTTCTGACCCGGCCGGAGCCGTCCTTCATGCGCATCCTCGTCACAGGCGGCGCCGGCTTCATCGGCTCGGCCCTCGTCCGCCATCTGGTGCTGGAACGCGGCGCCACGGTGCTGGTGGTGGACAAGCTCACCTATGCGGGGGACCGGCGATCCCTGCGGGACTGCGAGGAACGCCCCGGCTTCGGCTTCCTGCAGGCCGACATCTGCGATGCCGAGCGCATGCGCGCCGCCCTTGCCGAGTTCCGACCCGACGCGGTCGCGCACCTGGCGGCCGAGAGCCATGTGGATCGCTCCATCACCAGCGCCGCGCCCTTCATCCACACCAACGTCACCGGCAGCTTCGTCCTGCTGGAAGCGGCGCGGGCCTACTGGCAGGGGCTCGATCCCGCGGCGCGCGCCGCCTTCCGCTTCCTGCACGTTTCCACCGACGAGGTGTACGGCTCGCTGCCCGAGGACGGGTCGCTGTTCACCGAAGCGACGCCCTACGACCCGCGCTCGCCCTACTCCGCCAGCAAGGCGGCCTCCGACCACCTGGCGCGCGCCTGGTTCCACACCTACGGCCTGCCCACGGTGGTGACCAACTGCTCCAACAACTACGGGCCATACCATTTTCCGGAGAAGCTGATTCCACTCATCATCCTGAACGCACTCGAGGGCACGAGGCTGCCGGTCTACGGCGATGGCGGCAATGTGCGCGACTGGCTGTTCGTGGAGGACCACGCCCGCGCCCTCGCCACCGTGCTGGCCCGCGGCGTCCCGGGAGAGACCTACAACATCGGCGGACACAGCGAGCGGCGGAACCTGCAGGTGGTGCACGCCATCTGCGACACCTTGGACCGGCTGGTGCCCGCGCCGCGGCCACGCCGCTCCCTGATCGACTTCGTTCCCGACCGCCCGGGTCACGATCGGCGATATGCGATCGACGCTACGAAGATCGAGCGCGACCTGGGCTGGCGTCCACAGGAGAGCTTCGAGAGCGGGCTGGAGCGCACCGTGGGTTGGTATGTCGCCAATGACTGGTGGTGGCGGCCGCTGCGCGAGCAGCGCTACGGCGGCGAGCGGCTGGGCCTGATGTCCGCCGCAGCCGGTGCGAGGGCGGCCTGATGCACGCCCCGGCACTTCCTGAGACCTGGCGGCGCCGCGCGCCGCGCGTGCTGATCGCCGGGCGTGAAGGGCAGCTCGCCCATGCCTTGCTGCCCGCCTTCGAGGAGGCCGGCTGGGACGCCGTCGCGCTCGGGCGGCCGAACCTCGACCTCGCCGGGCCCGCGAGCGGCATCCTGGAGGTCGTACGCACTCTCCGGCCGCTCGTCGTGGTGAACGCCGCGGCCTGGACCGCCGTCGACCGCGCCGAGGACGCGCCCGATGCGGCAATGGCGGTGAACCGCGACGGCGCGGCAGTGCTGGCCACGGCCGCCGCTGCCTGCGGCGCCGCGATGGTGCACGTCTCGACCGACTACGTCTTCGACGGGACAAAGGGCGTCCCCTACACGGAGGAGGACGCGGTCGCGCCCCTCGGCGTCTATGGGCGCTCGAAGCTTGAGGGCGAGTGGGCCGTGCTGGACGCCAACCCGCGCGCGGCGGTGCTGCGCACCTCCTGGGTGTGCTCCGCCACGGGGCAGAACTTCCTGCGCACCATGCTGCGCCTGGCGCAGCAGCGCGAGGAGGTGTCGGTCGTCGCCGATCAACGCGGAGCGCCCAGCTTCGCCGAGGATCTGGCTGCCGCCATCCTGCACATGGGCGGCAACCTGGTCGATTCGGGGCCGGGTGCGCCGGGCTTCGGCATCTTCCACCTGGCGGGCGCACCGGACACTACCTGGCACAGCTTCGCCATGGCGATCTTCGAGGGGGCCGCCCGCCGCGGGCAGCGCGTGCCGCGGCTGCGCCCCATCACGACGGCCGAGTATCCGACGCGCGCACGGAGGCCGGCTGACAGCCGGCTGGACTGCAGCCGCATCCTGGCCGTGCATGGCATCGCACGGCCGGGCTGGCGGCGCGGGCTCGACCGCGCGCTCGACCAGCTGCTCGGCCCGGTCCCCGCCAGGCCCGTCCGCAACCATGCAGAGGTGTGACATGAAGGGCATCGTCCTCGCCGGCGGCGCCGGCACGCGGCTACATCCGGTGACGCTGGCGGTCAGCAAGCAGCTTCTGCCGGTCTACGACAAGCCGATGGTCTACTACCCGCTTTCCGTCCTGATGCTGGCCGGGATCCGGGACGTGCTGCTGATCTCCACGCCGCACGACCTGCCGCTGTTCCGCCGGCTGCTTGGCGACGGCGGGCAGTGGGGCCTGCGCATCTCCTATGCCGAGCAGCCGCGGCCGGACGGCATCGCCCGCGCCTTCATCATCGGGGAGGAGTTCCTGGACGGTGGCCCCTCCGCCCTTGTGCTTGGAGACAACATCTTCCACGGCCACGGGCTGGAGGCGGTGCTGGAGGAGAGCCGCGTGGTGCTGTCCGCGCCGGGCGCGCGCGGCGCCTCCGTCTTCGCCTACCGCGTCGCCGACCCGGAGCGCTACGGCGTGGTGGAGTTCGACGCCGAGGGACGCGCGCTGACGCTCGAGGAGAAGCCGCGCCGTCCGCGCTCCGACTGGGCGGTGACGGGCCTCTACTTCTACGACGGGCGCGCGCCGGCGCTGGCGCGGACCATGCGACCCTCGGCGCGCGGCGAGCTCGAGATCACGGACCTCAACCGTCTCTACCTGCAGGATGCCGACCTGCGCGTCGCGCGGCTCGGTCGCGGCTTCGCCTGGCTCGACACCGGCACGCATGAGAGCCTGCTGGAGGCCAGCGAGTTCGTGCGCGCGATCGAGAAGCGTACCGGCCAGAAGGTCGCGTCTCCCGAGGAGATCGCCTGGCACAAGGGCTTCATCGGTGCGGAGGAGCTGCGCGGGCTCGCCGCGCAGCTGCGCAACAACGCCTACGGCGCGTATCTGGAGACGCTGCTGCCGCCGCGTCCCGCCGTCGCCGCCTGACCTTTCGCCGCCGGGCCCCTCACCGATGGTCGAGTTCTTCGCACAGCTTGCGCGCCGCAATGACGTCGTGGCGCGTCCCGCCGTCGCCGGGACGCCCGCATCCACCCCGCGCGCCCCGGCGACGGACCGGCAGGCCGCGGCGCTCCGCGCGGGCCGCATGCAGGCCCTGGCACGGACGGGGCTGTTCGACGCCGCCTACTACCTGGAAACCCACCCGGACATCGCGCAGGCGGGCGTGGATCCGCTGGAGCATTTCTTCGACCACGGCTGGACGGAGGGGCGGCGTCCGAACCCCTATTTCGACCCGCTCTGGTACGTGGCGCAGAATGCGGACGTGAAGGCAGGCGGGCTCAACCCCCTTTATCACTACGCCTTCCATGGCGACCGCGAGGGGCGACGCGCCGCGCCGCTGTTCGACAGCGCCTGGTACCGGGCGCAGTACGCCATCCCGGAGGAGCAGATCACGCTGGCGCACTACCTGGCCCATCGCACCAGCGGCCGCTTCAGCCCGATGCCGGAATTCGACGTCGCCTATTACTTGCGGCACAGCCCGGACGTCGCCGCCGCCGGCGTGGACGCCTTCGAGCACTTCTGGGGCTTCGGCTACCGCGAAGGCCGCAACCCGTCCGAGGCGTTCGACGTCCGCTTCTACGCCCAGCGCTACCTGCGCGGCGACCTCGGCGAGAACCCGTTCGGCCACTGGCTGGCGCACCGGCACGAGCCGGGCGTCTTCGGCCGCATGCCGGAGAGCGAGACCACCGCCTTCCGCGAGGTGAAGCGCTACACGAAGCCGGCGATCGAGTTCGAGGAGTTCCGGCCTCTGCCGTCGGCGGCCGCGCGGCGGGTGAAGCTGCTGGCCTACTACCTGCCGCAGTTCCACGCCTTCGCGGAGAACGACGCCTGGTGGGGCAAGGGCTTCACCGAGTGGACCAACGTGCCGCGCGGCCTGCCCCGCTTCCGCGGCCACTTCCAGCCGCGTGTGCCCCGTGATCTCGGCTTCTACTGCCTGGACACGAAGGATCCCATGCGCCGCCAGATCGAGATGGCGAAGGCGGGCGGCGTGCATGGTTTCGTCTTCTACACCTACTGGTTCAATGGCAAGCGCCTGCTGGAGCAGCCGGTGGAGCGCTTTCTCGCGGACCGCTCGCTGGACATGCCCTTCGCCCTGATGTGGGCGAACGAGAACTGGACCCGCCGCTGGGACGGCGCCGAGAGCGAAGTGCTGATCAGCCAGGACTACCGGCCAGAGGATGACGAGCGGATGGCGGCCGAGTTCGCCCGCCACTTCCAGGACCCACGCTACATCCGGCTGGAGGGCGGGCGGCCGCTGCTGATGGTCTACCGCCCCGGCATCATCCCCGACGCGCCGGCGACCATCGCGCGCTGGCGCGGCGTCTTCCGCGACCGCTTCCACGAGGACCCGATCCTCGTCATGGCCCAGGCCTTCGGCGACACCGACCCGCGCCCCTACGGCTTCGACGGCGCCATCGAATTCCCGCCGCACAAGCTGACGCAGCATCTGCAGCCGGTGAACCAGGAGCTGGAGATCCTCGATCCCGACTTCAGCGGCAAGGTCTACCGATACGAGACGGTGGCGAAGGTCTCGCTGGAGGAGCCCGCGCCGGACTACCCGCTGATCAAGACCGCGGTGCCCTCCTGGGACAACGACGCGCGCCGCCAGGGCACCGGCCTGACCATCTCCGATTCGACGCCCGCGAAGTACGAGGCGTGGCTCTCCGCGCTGGTCGAGCGCGCGCGCGAGGCGCCCTTCTTCGGCGAGCCGATGGTCTGCGTGAACGCGTGGAACGAGTGGTGCGAGGGCGCCTATCTGGAGCCCGACCTGCATTACGGCGCCGCCTACCTGAACGCCACCGGCCGCGCCGTGGCCGGCCTCAGCCTGCCGCGCGGGGAGCATGCGCCGCCCCGCCTGCTGCTGGTCGGCCACGACGCCTTTCCCTCCGGCGCGCAGCTTCTGCTGCTGGAGATCGGCCGCACCCTGCGGCGGGAGACCGGCATCGAGATCGAGTACCTGCTCCTCGAGGGCGGGCGGATGGAGGAGGCCTACCGCGCCGCGGCGCCCACCCATGTCGCGGCGACCGATGCGGCGCTCGCCGCCCGTGCGCAGGCCCTCGCCGCCCGCGGCTTCACCGCCGCCATCGTCAACACCACCGCCGCCGGCCGCGCCGTGCCGATCCTCGCCGCTTCCGGCATCGGTGCCGTGCAGCTGGTGCACGAGCTGCCGCGCATCATCCGCGAGAAGCAACTGGCCGAGGGCGCGCGCGCCGGCATCACCGCGGCGCGGCACGTGGTGTTCTCCGCGCCCTTCGTGCGCGACGCGGTGCTGGGCGAGCTCGGCCTGGCAGCCGATGCGCGCACCCTGGTGCGGCCGCAGGGCCTCTACAGGCGGATCGCGCCGGACGCGGCAGGCGCGGCCCGCATCTGGCGGGAGCTGAAGCTCGCGGAGGGGGAGAAGCTCGTCCTCGGCATCGGCTATGCCGACATGCGCAAGGGCTTCGACCTGTTCCTTCAGCTCTGGCGCGTGCTGCGCTGGCGCGGTCCGCGCGCCCGCGTGCATTTCTGCTGGCTGGGCGACATGGACCCCGGCATGCGCGGCTGGCTGGCCGAGGAGATCGCCGCCGCCGAGGCCTCCGGCAGCTTCCACCTGCCGGGCCGGCGCGACGACGTCCCCGCCTTCCTCAACGCCGCCGACGCGCTGGTCCTGACCTCCCGGGAGGATCCCTTCCCCTCCGTGGTGCTGGAGGCGCTGGCGGCCGGCCTCCCCGCCTTTGCCTTCGACCGCACGGGCGGCATCCCGGACCTGCTGCGCCAGCACGGCGTGGGAGCCGTGGTCCCCTATGGGGACGTCACCGCCATGGCCGAGGCGCTGGTGCCGGCGCTGCGCGGCGAGGACGCGGCGGCGCGCGAGGCGCGCCGCGCGCTGGTCGCCGGGCGTTTCGGCTTTGCCGACTACGTGCGCGACCTGCTCGGCCTCGCGCTGCCCGGCCTCGCATCGGTCTCCGCCGTGGTGCCGAACTACAATTATGCCCGCTACATGCCGGAGCGCCTTGGCAGCATCTTCCGCCAGACCCATCCGGTGCGGGAGGTGGTGGTGCTGGACGACTGCTCCGCCGATGACAGCCTCGCGGTCATCCCGAAGGTGGCTGCCGAGGCCGGGCGCGCCGTCCGCCTGGTGCCGAACGAGGTCAACTCCGGCTCGGTCTTCGCGCAGTGGCGCAAGGCGGCGGAGCTCGCCGAGGGCGAGTTCGTCTGGATCGCCGAGGCGGATGACCTCTCCGACCCCGCCTTCCTCGCGCGCACCCTGGCACTGCTGCAGGCGGACCCGGAGCTCCGCCTCGCTTTCTCCGACAGCCGCACGGTGCACGCCGACGGCTCGCCGCAATGGGAGAGCTACAAGGGCTACTACGCCAGCGTGGAGCCCGGCGCGCTGGCGCGGACCGAGGTGTTCGAGGCGGAGGAGTTCGTCCGCCGCTTCCTCTCCGTGAAGAACCTGATCCTCAACGTCAGCGCCGTGGTCTGGCGGAAGGACGCGCTGCTGGCCGCCCTGGAGGCCTGCCAGGAGGAGCTGCGCGGCTACCGCATGGCCGGGGACTGGCGCCTGTACCTGGAGGCGCTGCGCCCACCCGGCGCGCGCATCGGCTATGAGGCGGCGCCGCTCAACGTGCATCGCCGCCATGCGGAGAGCGTGACCCACGCACTCGCCGCCGACCGCCACCTGGCGGAGATCGCGCGCTGCCACCGCCTGGCGGCCGAGGCCTTCCCCGCCATCGCCGCTGCGGTCCGCCCGGCGCAGGCGGCCTATCTGCGGGAGGTCGCGGCCCAGCTCGGCGCTGCACTGCCCGCAGAGGATGCAATCCCCGACGTGGCGGACCCTGACGTGGCGGACCGCGCCCGCGCCGTCACGACGCCCGGCGCCCGCAAGCCGGGCCCCAAGGCCCCGCGCAAGCGCCGCCAGGCTGGCGACGCTTCCGCGCGTATGCCCCGCGGCGGCTGAGCGAGCTCCGCCGCGACCTGCAACCCCGTACCGGAGAGCGACTATGTACGTCCCGCCCTATGATGCCCTGCTGCGCAGCATCGGCACCTCCCGCGAGGCGCTGGAAGGCGCCAGCGAGGTGTCCGTCCCGATGAGCCTGTTCCGCTTCCTCGTGCAGATCGCCGTCGCCAACGGGGACTTCAACGAGGCCGGCTATCTGCAGGCCAACCCCGATGTGGCGGAGGCGGTGCGCCGCGGCGAGATCGAGAACGCGCGCCTGCACTACATCGGCTTCGGCTATTTCGAGGGCCGCCAGGGCGCGACGCCGGAGGTGGACGAGCGCTGGTACCTCCGCTCCTACCCCGATGTCGGCTCCGCGGTCCGCGCCGGCCAGCTCAGCTCCGCGACGGAGCACTTCATGGTCGTCGGCGCCAGCGAGGGCCGCAGCCCGAGCGTCCACTACGAAAACGACGCCGCGCAGTGGAAGAAGGCGCTGCGGGCCGCCTGACGCCCGCCGCGCCGCCGCCCGGCCCGGCGTGCCGGGCGGCAGCGCCATAAGAACCGGCCAGCATGGGGAAGGACGCAAGCATGGAGCACGGGACACCGCCGCATTTCCGGATCGCCGCTCCGGGCCGGCGCATCTGCTTCTGGGGGGCGCCCGCTGCGGTCGCCAATCCCGCGGCGGGCTCGCTCGCCCAGCGCCTGCAGGCGACGGGCGCCAACACCGGCAACATGATGATCGGCCACGGCCTGTTCCACGGCCTGGAGGCGGCCAGCAAGGCCTATCACCCGGGCTTCGGGGAGATCCCGCCGGAGCGGCTGCACGAGCGCTTCGACGCCGTCTTCATCCCTGCCTCCAACTTCGTCAGCCGGTCGGTGGACCTGACGGACCAGGCCGACTACTTCGCGCGCACCCGCCTGCCGCTGATCTGCTTCGGCCTCGGCTCCCAGCTGCTGCCCGGGGAGCCGGTGGCGCTGAAGCCCGGCACGGAGCGCTTCCTGCACCTGGTCGCGGAGCGCAGCGGCGCCATCGGCGTGCGCGGCACCTTCACCGCGGAGGTGCTCTGGACGCTCGGCATCCGCAACGTCAGCGTGGTGGGCTGCCCGTCGCTGCTCAGCCTGCGCCCGGCGACGCTCGACCGCCTGGCGGCGCAGCGCCCGGGGCTGGAGAAGGTGGCGCTCGGCTTCTCCAACAATGTGCGGCAGCACGCCATCGCGCCGGACGCCATGCGCGCGGGGGAGAACGCGCTGTTCCAGCGCATGCTGGGCGAGAACGCCTTCTACGTTCTCCAGAACGAGACGACCGAGCTCGATCTGCTGGCGGCGATGGAGCGCGGCGACACCGAGGCGGTGACCGCCGCCGCGGAACGCGTCGCGGCGCTGTTCGGGGTCTCCGCCGACCGCCCGGAGGTGCGCCGCTTCCTGGAGACGCGGATCCGCGTCTTCTTCTCGGTGGAGGAGTGGGTGGGCTGCACCCGCACCATGTCCGCCGCCATCGGCAGCCGCTTCCACGGCAACATCGCCGCGCTGCTGGCCGGTACGCCGGCGCTGTTCCTGGTGCACGACATGCGCACGCTCGAGCTGTGTGAGCTGCTGCGCGTGCCGCACCTGGTGCTGGACCGCCCGCGCAGCGCGGAGGAGATGCTGGAGCGGCTGCTCGGCGCCGATTATGGCCCCTTCCGCGCACAGTTCCGCCGGCTGCTGATGGAATGGCGCATCTTCCTGGCGCGGAACGGACTGGAGGTGGCGCCGATCGCCGGGGAACGGACGGGGCCTGCCCTGCCGGAGCCGGCGAATGCCGAGCTCGATCCGGCGCTCAGCGCCTGACAGCGCGCGTGCGAGGGCAGGGGCCCGGCGCCGGCGCCGGGCCGACGCGCCGGGCCGTCCTCGGGGGCATCCTCGCCGGCGTCGCGACCCGCCGGGGCGGCGCGGCCCGGGCAGCCGCCCAGCCGCCGATCGCGGTCGGCGCCATACGCTGGGATGCCTGGCAATCGCCCGGCTCGCCCACGAACCGGGCGGTGGAGCGCAGCCTAGCGCGGATATCTCACGAGCCGTAGGTGCATCGGGGCTCTGAGTCGGCGAAAGTTCTTCTGCGACAAAGCCTTACGGCGATGCGGAGGAGGCCCCCGATGCCGACAGAGTGTAGCCCGACG
>DASQVL010000168.1:0-9063 GCA_035640795.1 Crenalkalicoccus sp.
CGTCGAAGGGCGCGCCGGCGAGTACCGTGCCGGCGGCTGGACCGGCGAGGATGCGCTGCGCGAGCCGGGCAGCGGCATCGGCACGGCGGCGGGCGTGGGCACCACGGCGGCGGCGGAGGAGCTCGGCACCCGGACGGCCGCCTACCCACGCGGCGACGCCGCGACGACAAACCGGGTGACGCCTGCGTCCAGCACGCGCGACGCCGCGACGGGCACGAGCAGCAGCGGCACGCTCGGCACCGGTACCGACACAAGCCCGCCGGACGGCACGCCGGGCAACCCGCCGGGCACGGCGGCGGGGCGCGCTTTCGACCGCGCCGCGGGGACAAATGTCAGCGGCGCGCATCCGGAGAATGAGTCGCCCAGGCGGTGAGCTGGGGTGAGGGGAAGGGCGCTGCCCTTCCCCTCAGGCTCCCTATCCCGCCAAAGGCCGAGAGGCCTTTGGAAACCGGGTCTTGGGCGTTGCCCGCGGGTAAGGATGGCGTCCTTCGCCCAGCATGGCGAAGCTCTGCTCCGCCGTACTCTTCAGGCCGAGGCTCTCGAAGGTGTCGTGCACGCCGCCGGTCAGCGCGCGCAACTGCTGGACCCCCGGGAAATCGCTGCTACATCGGCCGGAGCGACGCGAGGGGGGGGAACGCCCAATGCCAGCCGAGCCGGCGGAGAGCTTCGACGTCATCGTCGTGGGCGGCGGCAATGCCGCCTTCTGCGCCGCCCTCTCCGCCCAGGAACAGGGGGCGCGCGTGCTGGTGCTGGAACGCGCGCCGGAGGAGGAGGCGGGCGGCAATACACGCTTCACCGCGGGCGCCATCCGCTTCGCCTACCGGGGCGTGGACGACCTGCGCGCCATCATGCCCGACCTGACCGAGGCCGAGATCGCCCAGACCGATTTCGGCACCTATACGGAGGACCAGTTTTTCGACGACATGTTCCGGGTGACCCGGAACCGCACCCATCCGGAGCTCTGCGAGATCCTGGTGCGCCGCAGCTTCGAGACGATGAAGTGGCTGCACGGCAAGGGCGTGCGCTTCCAGCCCATCTGGGGCCGCCAGGCCTTCAAGGTGGGAGGCAGGTTCAAGTTCTGGGGCGGGCTGACGGTGGAGGCCTGGGGCGGCGGCCCCGGCCTGATCCAGGCCGAGACCGAGGCCGCACGGAAGCGCGGCATCGAGATCCGCTACGCGACGCGCGCCCGCCGCATCCTGTACGACGGCTTCCGGGTGCGCGGCGTGGAGGTGAAGTCCCCCAGTCGGATCCACGAGATCGCCGCCCCCGCCGTGGTGCTCGCCGCCGGCGGCTTCCAGGGCGATGCGGAGATGCGCACGCGCTATCTCGGGCCCGGTTGGGAGCTGGCGAAGGTGCGCGGCACCCGCTTCAACACCGGCGACGGCATCCGCATGGCGCTCGAGATCGGCGCCTCCCCCTTCGGCAACTGGTCCGGCTGCCACGCCGTGCAGTGGGACTTCAACGCGCCGGAATATGGCGACCTTGCCGTGGGCGACGCGTTCCAGAAGCACTCCTATCCGTGGTCCGTGCTGGTGAACGCCAATGGCCGCCGCTTCCTGGACGAGGGCGCGGATTTCCGGAACTACACCTATGCCAAGTACGGCCGGGTGGTGCTGGAGCAGCCGGGCAACTTTGCCTGGCAGGTCTTCGACGCCAAGGTCAGCCACCTGCTGCGCGACGAATACCGCATCCGCCAGGTGACGAAGGTGAAGGCCGACACGCTGGAGGAGCTGGCGGCGAAGCTGGAGGGCGTCGACGGCGAGGCCTTCCTCTCCGAGATCCGCGCCTACAACGCCGCGGTCCGGCAGGACATCCCCTTCGACCCCAATGTGAAGGATGGCCGCCGCACCGAGGGCCTGGCGGTGGACAAGACCAACTGGGCCAACACCATCGCCGACCCGCCCTTCGAGGCCTACCAGGTCGGCTGCGGCATCACCTTCACCTTCGGCGGCCTGCGGACGGATACCGGGGCCCGCGTGCTGGACGCCGACCAGGCCCCGATCCCCGGCCTCTATGCGGCGGGGGAGCTGGTCGGCGGGATCTTCTACTTCAACTACCCGGGCGGCTCCGGCCTGATCAACGGCGCCGTCTTCGGGAGGCTGGCCGGCGCGACCGCGGTCGCCGAGCTGCGCAGCAAGCTGGGCGGCGCGGCGGCGCCGGCGGCGACCGCCTGAGGCGCGCCGCCCGCCCGGCGCCCGCGATCAGCCCTGGAACAGCTTGAGCAGGGCCTGCGGCGCCTGGTTGGCGATGCCGAGCGCCTGGGTGCCGAGCTGCTGGCGGATCTGCAGCGCCTGCAGCCGGGCCGATTCCTTGGCAAGATCGGCATCCACCAGCGCGCCGAGGCCGCTGTTCTGGGAGTCCAGGATCGAGTTGTTGTAGTTGATCTGGGCGTCCACATGGTTGGAATAGCTGCCGAAATTGTTCAGCTGCGTCAGCGTGCTGGCGATCGCATTGCTGAGCGCGCCCGTCGCGGTCAGCGCTGCGGCGGCGGAGCCCGCGGTATAGGTGTTGAAGCCGGAGACCGTGTTGTAGATGCTGGTGATCGCCTTGAAGCCGCTGAAGGTGTAGCTGGCGCCGTTGGCATTGGTGACGACGCTGACCGCCAGCGTGGACGGGTCGTTCAGGATGTTCGTTCCGTTGTAGCTGGCATCCTTGACGTAGGACTGGATGTTGTTCGACAGCTCCTTGATCTGCGCCTGGTACTGGGTGCGCTGATCGGTGGTCAGCGTGCCGTTGGCCAGCTTGACCGTCAGCTCCTTCAGCTTGCTGAGCGTCGTCGAGATGTTCTGCAGCGCGGCCTGGGTCACGTCCAGCAGGCCCTTCACGCCCCCCAGCTCCTGGTTGGCGGAGGTGGTGCCGGCGATGTCGCCGCGGATGCGCTCCGCCACCGCGAAGGCCGCGCCGTCATCCTTGGCGTCGGAAACGCGATAGCCGGTCGAGATCCGCTTCTGCGTCGCAGCAAGCTCGTCGCTGGTGCGATTGAGCGATTGCAGGGCGACCTGCGCGCCCACATTGGTGTTCACCGAGTTCAGGGGCATCGGGGCTATTCCCTCTCGACGGCCACGCTTCTCGGGCCGGACATGCATCGGATCGCATATCGAGGTAAACCGCTGGTGAACCGCGCCGCACCCCCGCAGGACGCTTGACGCGGCGGGGCTGCACGGTGCACCAGGATCGCGCATCGGGCGTCCGCCCGGGGCGCCGCATCAATCGGGGGTTGCCGTGCTCGCCGTGACGCCGAACCCTGGGCCGGATGAAGCCACGGCCGTTGTGGCCGGGAATTTCACTGCCACCCGCTTTGCCCTGCCCGGCCCGGTGCTGATCGCCGCCCGCCGCCTCGGCGACCATCGGGGCTTCTTCCTCGAAACCTATAACGCCCGGGATTTCGCCACACTCGGCGTGCCGGATGTCTTCGTGCAGGACAACCATGCCTTCTCGGCGGCCCAGGGCACGCTCCGCGGCCTGCATTTCCAGCTGCCGCCGCGCGCCCAGGCCAAGCTGGTGCGCGTGCTGCACGGCGCCATCCTGGACGTCGCGGTGGATGTCCGCCGCTCCTCCCCGCATTTCGGCCGGCACGTGGCGGTCGAGCTCTCGGCGGAGAATGCCTGCCAGCTCTACGTGCCGGCAGGCTTCGCCCATGCCTATTGCACGCTGACGCCGGACGTCGCCGTCGCCTACAAGGTGACCGATCTCTACGCGCCGGAGTGCGAGCGGGCGATCCGCTGGGACGACCCCGAGCTCGGCCTGCCCTGGCCCTTCCCGCCGGAGCTGGTCCGCCTGTCCGAGCGTGACCGCGTGGCGCCGTGCCTGCGGGAGGCGGCGGAGCTGTTCGACTGATGCGCGTGCTGGTCACCGGCGGGGCAGGCTTCATCGGCTCCGCCCTGGTCCGCCACCTGGTGCTGGAGCGCAGGGCCGCCGTGCTGGTGGTGGACAGGCTCACCTATGCCGGGGACCGCCGCAGCCTGCGCGACTGCGAGGGCCGCCCGGGCTTTGCGTTCCTGCAGGCCGACATCGCCGATGCCGAGGCGATGGGCGCCGCCTTCGCCGCCTTCCGGCCCGAGGCGGTGATGCACCTCGCGGCCGAGAGCCATGTGGACCGCTCCATCTCCGGCGCGGCGCCCTTCATCCACACCAACGTCACCGGCACCTTCACCCTGCTGGAAGCCGCACGCGCCTGGCATGCCGGCCTCGACGCCGCGGCACGAGCCCGGTTCCGCTTCCTGCACGTCTCGACCGACGAGGTGTTCGGCAGTCTCGGCCCCGCGGGCGCCTTCGACGAGGCGACCGCCTACGATCCGCGCTCGCCCTACTCCGCCAGCAAGGCGGCGTCCGACCACTTGGCGCGCGCCTGGTTCCATACCTACGGCCTGCCCACCATCGTCACCAACTGCTCGAACAATTACGGCCCCTTCCATTTCCCCGAGAAGCTGATCCCGCTGATCATCCTGAATGCGCTGGAGGAGCGGGAGCTGCCGGTCTACGGCGATGGCGGCAACATCCGCGACTGGCTGTTCGTCGAGGACCATGTCCGCGCCCTGGTGCTGGCGCTGGAGCGCGGGCTGCCGGGCGAGACCTACTGCCTCGGCGGCCGCGCCGAGCGGCGCAACCTGGATGTGGTCCACGCCGTCTGCGACCTGCTGGATGCGCGGCGCCCGGGTGCCGCGCCGCGTCGCGGGCTGGTGCGCTTCGTCCCCGACCGGCCGGGCCATGACCGCCGCTACGCGATCGAACCCGCCAAGGCGGAGCGCGAACTGGGCTGGCGGCCGCAGGAGAGCTTCGAGAGCGGCCTCGCCCGCACGGTGGACTGGTACCTGGCGAATGAATGGTGGTGGCGCCCGCTCAGGGAGAAGCGCTACGCCGGCGAGCGGCTCGGCCTGCCCGCGGCGGCGGGACCGGCCTGATGCGCGTCCTCGTCATCGGGCGTTCCGGCCAGATCGCGACCGAGCTCGGCCGCCGCCTGCCCCGCGCCGGCCATGAGATGCTGGCGCTTGAGCCGCCCGAGCTCGACCTGACGCGGCCCGAGAGCATCGCCGCGGCGATCGGCGCCTTCCGGCCGGAGATCGTGGTGAACGCCGCCGCCTACACCGCGGTGGACCGGGCCGAGGACGAGCCGGCCCTGGCCTTCGCCGTGAACGGCACCGGCCCCGGCCTGCTCGGCGAGGCGACCGCCCGCGCCGGCCTGCCCGTGGTGCACTTCTCGACCGACTACGTCTTCGACGGATCGAAGCCCGTGCCCTATGTCGAGGCGGACGAGACCGCCCCGCTCGGCGTCTACGGCGCCTCCAAGCTCGAGGGCGAGCGGCGCCTGCACGCGGCCAACCCGCGCGCCACCACGCTGCGCACCGCCTGGGTCTGCTCCGCGCATGGCGGCAACTTCGTGAAGACCATGCTGCGCCTGGCGCGGGAGCGCGAGGAACTGCGCGTCGTCGCCGACCAGCACGGCGCGCCGAGCTTCGCCGACGACCTGGCCGATGCGGTGGTCGCCCTGCTGCCGCGGCTGGCCGCCGCGCCGGAAGGCGATCCCGCCTTCGGCGTCTTCCACCTGACCGGCGCGCCCTATACCACTTGGCACGGCTTCGCCGGGGCCATCTTCGAAGGTGCCGCCGCGCGCGGCCTGCGCGCGCCGCGCCTCGCCGCCATCACGACCGCCGAGTACTCGACGCGGGCGCGGCGGCCGATGAATTCGCGGCTGGACTGCGCGCGCGCCGCTTCCGTGCTCGGCCTGCGGCCGGCCGATTGGCGGGACGGCCTCGCGCGCTGCCTGGACGCGCTGCTCGCTTCGGAACGGGGGATCACGCAATGAAGGGGATCGTGCTCGCCGGCGGCAGCGGCACGCGGCTCTACCCGGCGACGCTCGCCGTCTCCAAGCAGCTGCTGCCGGTCTATGACAAGCCGATGGTCTACTACCCGCTCTCGGTGCTGATGCTGGCCGGGATCCGGGAGATCATGGTGATCTCCACGCCGCACGACCTGCCGCTGTTCCGCCGGCTCCTCGGCGATGGCAGCCAGTGGGGCGTGCGGCTGACTTTCGCGGAGCAGGACCGGCCGCGCGGCATCGCCCATGCCCTGGTCCTCGCCGAGGAGTTCCTGGAAGGCGGGCCCTCCGCCCTGATCCTCGGCGACAACATCTTCCACGGGGATGGGCTGGACGCGCGGATGGCGGAGCAGAGCGTAGAGCATGGCGCCGCCGTCTTCGCCTACCGCGTCGCCGACCCGGAGCGCTACGGCGTGGTGGAGTTCGACGCTGGGGGAAGGGCGCTCAGCATCGAGGAGAAGCCCGCCGCGCCGCGCTCCGACTGGGCGGTCACCGGCCTCTACTTCTATGACGGGCGGGCGCCGGCGGTGGCGCGCAACCTCGCACCCTCCCCGCGCGGGGAGCTGGAGATCACCGACCTCAACAGGGCCTATCTGCGGGAGGGGACGCTGCGCGTCTGCCGGCTCGGCCGCGGCTATGCCTGGCTCGACACCGGCACGCATGAAAGCCTGCTGGAAGCCGGCGAGTTCGTCCGCGCCATCGAGAAGCGGACCGGCCAGAAGGTCGCCTCGCCCGAGGAGGTGGCCTGGCGCAAGGGCTTCATCACGGATGCGGAGCTGCGCGCGGTGGCCCGGCCGCTGCAGAACAGCGGCTACGGGCGCTACCTGGAGCACCTGCTGGAGCAGCCCCTGCCCTGAGCGCGCCGCGGCGTCATACCAGGCGCAGTTGCGATTGACATCTCAACTGCGCTCAGATGCCGGCGCCGCTCCCTCGCGTGGTTCGCGGCACTTGCCGCGGGCTAGAACTTCGTGCGCCTGGTATCAGTTCGGCTGACGCTCGATTCCGGCGAGGATGGGCCCCCAGCGGTCGAGTTCCGCCCGCAGCAGCGTCGCCGCCGCGGCGGGGGAGCTGTCCGGCCAGGTCTCGCACCCGGCGGCGCGGAGCCGCGCCTGCACGGCCGGATCGGCCACGCCCTCCCGCGCCGCCCGCTCAAGCGCCGCCAGCGCTGAGGCTGGCGTGCCGGGCCGCGCGAACAGCGCCTGCCAGACCGTCATCTCGTAGCCGGCGACGCCCGCCTCCCCGAGGCTCGGCAGGCCGGGCACCAGCGCCGAGCGCCCGGCCGTAGAGACGGCAAGGCCACGCACCCGCCCCTCCTGCATGAGCGGCAGCAGCATGGTCGGGCTGTCGATGGTCAGCTGCACGCGCCCGGCGACCAGGTCCTGCACGGAGGCCGCGGCGGCGCGGTAGGGGACGATGGTGAACTCCAGCCGCGCGAGCTGCCGCAGCAGCTCCCCGGCCAGGTGGTTGCTGCCGCCGCGATTGGTCGCGCCGTAATTGGCAGCATCGCGTTGCTGCCGCAGCCAGGCGAGCAGCCCCGCCACATCCTGCGCCGGCACCTCCGGGTTCACCGCCAGCACGAAGGGCTGCCGCGCCACTAGGGCAAGCGGCACGAAGTCGGCGACCGGATCGAAGGGGATCGCCGGGTAGAGCGCCCTCATCGCCGTGTGGTTGTTCGTCGCGATGAACAGCGTGTAGCCATCCGCCGGCGCGCGCTGGAAGGCGGCGGCGCCCACCGTGCTGCCGGCGCCCACGATGTTCTCCGGCACCACCGGCTGGCCGAGGCGCTGCGACATGGCATCGGCCAGGATGCGCCCGACCACGTCGGTGACGCCGGCGACCGCGACCGGGATGATCAGCCGCACCGGTCGGCTTGGATAGCGCGCGTCCTCCGCCACCGCACGCTGTGCGGCGAGCAGCGGCAGGCCAGCGAGCAGCGTGCGGCGGCGGGGCATTGCGGTCTCCTCAGTTGGCGCGAAGCACAGTCTGCGCCACCCTCTCCGCCGGTCCAGCGCGCGGGAGCCGCCGATGCACAGCCTGACCATGCAGGAGCCCTTCCGGGCCGTCTTCTACGCACCCTTCTACGCGGCGCTCGCCCGCGGCGACTATGCGGCGGAGGGTGTGGCGGTGCGGCTGCTGGACGGACGGGACCCGGCCGGCGCGAAGGATGCGGTGCTGTCCGGCGCCGCCGACCTCGCCTGGGGCGGGCCGATGCGCGTGCTGCTCGCGCACGAGGCCGACCCTGCCTCCCCGCTGCGCAGCTTCGGCGCGGTGGTGATGGGCGACCCCTTCATGCTGGTCGGGCGCGCACCACGCCGCGGCTTCCGGCTCGCCGAGCTGGCGCGGCTGACCCTCGGGACGGTCTCCGAGGTGCCGACGCCCTGGTGGACGCTGCAGCACGACCTCCGCGCCGCCGGCCTCGACCCCGAGGCGGTGCAGCGCGTCGCCGACCGCAGCATGGCAGAGAACGCGGCGGCGGTCGCCGAGGGCCGGCTCGACGTCGCGCAGCTCTTCGAGCCCTTCGTGGCGGAGCTCGAGGCGCGCGGCGCCGGGCATGTCTGGCACATGGCGGCGAGCCGCGGGCCGACCGCCTACACCACCTTCGTCGCCACCACCGGGCAGCTGGCGCGGCAGCGGGAGGCCTTGCGTGCCCTGCTGCGCGGCATGGCTCGCACCCTGGCCTGGGTGGCGGCGAGCCCGCCGGAGGCGCTGGCGGACTGCGTGGCGGGCTTCTTCCCCGGCCTCGACCGCGCGCTGCTGGTGCGCAGCCTGGCGCGCTACCAGGCGATCCGCCTGTGGACCGCGATGCCGCACTATCCGGAGGAAGCCTTCCTGCGGCTGGAGGCGGCGATGTACTCCGCCGGCGCCATCCGCCGACGCCCGGGCTTCGCCGCGACCGCCGATGCGGCGATCGTCGAGGAGGCGCTGCACGGGGCGGCCTGAGCGCGGAAACCAGGGGCGGGTGGACCAGGGGCGTGGAGTCCGGTCCCCGCCTGTCGATCAGGACGCGCATGGCGCAGACGTAACGCGGCGCGGCGGAATAGCACCCCGCCGCCGGGCGTCCCAACCGGTGCACGGCCCCTGCAAGGCCGCGCGGCAGCAAACCGCTGGAGGAGATGCCCATGGCAAACGAAGCGCAAGCCGCGGCGCGCGCGACGCCGCTCGACGAGCACGACCTGGTCTCAGACGGCTTCGTGCCGGCCGACCACACCGATCCGAACCTGGTCAACCCCTGGGGGATCTCGCACGGC
>DASQVL010000169.1:0-16382 GCA_035640795.1 Crenalkalicoccus sp.
CCGTTGCCGAGCGTCACCGTCACCGGGCCCGCCGCGCCGCCGAAATCCGCGGTGTTGGTGCCGCTGCCGCCATCCAGCGTGTCGTTGTCCGAGCCGCCCACCAGCGTCTCGTTGCCGCTGCCGCCCTGGATGCTGTCGTCGCCGGCGCCGGCGGTCAGGTAGCTGTTGCCGCTGCCGCCCAGGAGCACGTCGTTGCCGGCCCCGCCATCCAGCGTGTCCGCACCGCCGCCGCCGGTCAGCAAGTCGTTGCTCTCAGCGCCGTAGAGGTAGTTGGCCACCTCGTTGCCGTTGATCGTGTCGGCCGCCGCGCCGCCGACCACCCATTCGATGCTGCGCAGCGTGTCGATGCCCCAGCCGGCCGCGGAGCCGTCCGCGCCGGAGAGGCCGAGCTGCACCAGCACCGCCCCCGGCGCGCCGGAGAAGTCGGCGATGTCGGTGCCCTCCCCGCCATCGATGGTATCATCGCCGGCGCCGCCATTCAGCGTATCGCTGCCGAGGTCGCCGCTGAGGCTGTCATTGCCGCCGGCGCCGTAGAGCCAGTTGCCGTTGTTGGTCCCCATCAGCGTGTCATTGAAGGCGGAGCCGTTGACGCGGGAGATGGAGAGCAGCTGGTCGTTGATGGTGCCGTCGGTGCTGACGGCGGTGCCGGGCTGGGCCGGGCCGCGCAGCGTGACGATCACCGCCGAGGCGGCGTTGCCGTAGTCCAGCAGGTCGATGCCGGTGCTGCCGTCGATGGTGTCGGCACCGCCGGCGCCGGCCACGATGGTGTCGCTGCCCGCGCCGCCGGTGAGGCTGTCATTGCCGGCACCGCCCACGATGTAGTTCGCGGCCTCGTTGCCCGCGATGGTGTCGCCGTGGGAAGAGCCGACGATGCCCACGATCTTGCGGAGGACGTCCGTGCCGTCGGTCGCGCTGCTCGCCGAGCCGTCGGCGCCGGCCAGGCCGAGCAGGATGGTTACCGAGGAGCCGGCGGTGCTGTAATCCGCGAAATCGTAGCCGCCGCCGCCATCCAGCGTATCATTGCCGGTGCCGCCGACCAGCGTGTCGTTGCCGCCATTGCCGTTCAGCGAATCGGCGCCGGCGCCGCCCATGAAGTAGTTGTTGTTCGCATCGCCGTTCAGCGTATCGGCGTTGGAGCCGCCGATCGCGCCCTCGACATTGACGAGGGTCGACTTGGTGATCCGTTCCTTGCCCGAGCCGAGCTCGATGTCGAGCGCGATGTCGGCGCTGTGGAAGTCCACGATGTCGAAACCGTCGCCGCCGTCGAAGGCGTCCTTGCCGCCCATCCAGACGAGGGTGTCGTTGCCGCCGAGCCCAAAGAGCTGGTCCCCGCCCTCGGGGGCGGCGACCAGGTAGTCGTCGCCGGGGGTGCCGTTCTTCGTCGCCATGGTCTGATCCTCGTCGGGCGCGACCGGCGCGGGAGCGCGGGCCGGCAATGGGTAAAAAAAGAGATAATGCAACCGGGCGCCGTGGGAAAGGGATAGTTTTGCGCGTTACAAGCGATGACAAAACGGTGTTGCGGAATTCGCGCAGTACGGGCGGGACGGGCGGGCGGGCCTCGCGAACGGGTCATAATTGACCGCGGACGCAGCAATGGTGCGGCGCAGCGCGGGCGATGGTGCGGCGCAGCGAGGGGGGGGCGGGGCGAGCCCCTGTAATGACTTGTCACCCCCTGCGCCGGATCGTTGACCCCATGGAAACAGATCATTAAGGGTGGAGACCAAGGGCGCGGCGCCGCCGTGCAGGCCTGCTGGGGGTTGGAACCATGGCTGATTACGCGTCGCAGATCGGCGGGACCGACAATGTCCCGGGCGTCGACCTGGCCCCGTCGGACGGGAACTGGGCCTACTTCTTCAACGAGGGCGATAAGGTCATCGACCTCGGCGGCGGAAACGACCAGTTCACCGGCGGCCACGACAACTACTCGGTCTTCACCGGCGGCGGGGCGGACACCGTCACGACGCATGGCGGCGATGACGTCGTCGCCGGCGGCGGCGGTGCCGACCACATCAATACGGGCAACGGCGACGACCTCGTCAACCCGGGTGACGGCAACAACCTCGTGTTCACCGGCGCCGGGAACGACACCGTGGTCGGCAGCGACGGCAGCGGGGACAACACGGTCGACGGCGGCAAGGGCGACAACAACATCTCGGGCGGCGCGGGCAACGACGTGCTGCGCGCGCATAGTGGCGATGACACCTTCCTGGCCGGCAATGGCGACGACTTCGTCAATGGCTACGCGGGCAATGATTACCTGGTCGGCGGCGCCGGCAATGACACGCTGATCGGCGGCCGGGGCGACGATACGCTGACCGGCGGCACCGGCCATGACGTCTTCTTCTTCGACAGCAACTTCGGCCACGACGTCATCACCGACTTCAACGGAGCGGCGGGCGACCAGATCTGGCTGAAGGCCGACCTGAACAACTCGCACATCAGCAGCCCGGTGGACGTGCTGCAGTTCGTCTCGGGCGGCAGCTCGCACGGCGTGAAGTATACGATCATCAACATTGGCGGCGACACGATCAAGATCCAGGGTGTCGACGTGAAGGACTTCCAGGCGCACGTCAGCGACTGGATCAAGATCCAGTAACGTATTCGCATCAGCCCGCTGGTCGCGGCGGGCGAAGGGCGGGTGGCAGGCATGCTCGATGATGTGGCGGCGGCGTCGCGGGACGCCGCTGCCCTCGTTTCCGCAGGGCTCGCCGAACTCTCTCCGGGCATCGTGCTGCTCGGCTTCCCGGAACCTGCGTCCTCGCTGGATCCGGCGCAGCTGATCGTGCAGGGGGTGGGGGTCGCGCTGCGCCCGCCGCTCTCCTGGCACCGGGTGGAGCTGTCGGGCGGGCCGCTGCTGCTGCTGCTCGGCCGCGCCCAGCCGGCGCTCGCCGCCGGGGCGGAGCTCGAGATGGCGGAGGGCGACGCGCCGGCGCAGCGCTACCGCATCGGCGCGCCGCTGCGCTTCGCCGAGTTCGCGGCGGGGGCCGGGCCGCGCGCCGTGCTCGGCCTGCTGCGCTTTGTCGCCGGCAAGGCCACCGGCATCCTGCGCCACAGCGAGGATACCGGCCTCTCCGAGAGCTGCCTCGGCCTCGCGGAGACCGTGCTGGCGCCGGAGCGCACCGCGCTGCCGGTGGCGCTCTGCGGGCACGACATGATGATGTGGGCGCTGCCGCGCGGCGCCGAGGCGGCCGAGGGCACCTGGTACGCCATCAGCAAGCGCCGCGTCCGCAAGGTGACGATCAGCGGCGGCACCATCATCCTGCCCGACCGGCGCTTCGAGGACGGCTACCTGCTGCCGCCCGAGGGCGAGGGGCCGATCCACCTGGCGCCGGCCCAGGGCCGGCCGCCCTCGCTTTCCGAGCTCGGCAAGCGGAAGGACGCGCAGAGCCTCGGCTTCTACCGCGCCGGCCTCTCCGAGCTCGCCCGCCGCGCCGGCTCGGACACCGAGGCGCGGCGGCTGCTGCGCGACCTGCAGCTGCTGGCGCCGGTCGAGCGGCCGCACCACTACGCCGCCGTCTCCCGCCCCTTCGGCGCGGCACTCGAGCTCGCCCTCTGCGACCATTCGGGCGGCGCCTTCCTGCGCGGCTGGATCCGCGACCCGCTCGGCCTGGTCGCCGGCCTCACGCTGCACTGCCCCTTCGGGGAGCGGCCGCTGGAGATGGCGCAGCTCGGCCGCTTCGGCCGGCCGGACCTGATCCCCAAATACGCCGAATCGCCGCATGGCGGGGCGGGGCCCAAGCCCGGCTTCGCCGTCCACCTGCCGGACATCGCGGTGCGGCCGGTGGCGCAGTGGTCGCTCCGCATCGAGCTGACGACGGGCGACCCGATCAGCCTGATCGCCCCGGCCGGCATCGTGCACGCGGAAAGTGCGCGCGACGCGGTGCTCGGCGCCATCGCGCCGCAGGAGGTGACGCCGGCACTGCTCGGCCAGTGCATCGCGCCGGCGGTGGAGCGGCTGCACCGCGCGGTGCTCGCCGACCGGAAGCCGCCGGAGACGACGCGAATCGGCCCCGCGATTGCCGAGCCGGCACTCTCCATCGTCGTGCCGGTCTACCGCAACCTGCGCTTCCTGAAGCACCAGTACGCCGCCTTCGCGCGCGACCGCGCGCTGCGGGAGGCCGAGCTGATCTACGTGCTGGACAGCCCGGAGCAGCGGGCGGAGCTCGATCACCTGCTGCGCGGCCTCTACGGGCTCTACCACCTGCCGGTCACCCTCGTCGTGCAGGCGGCCAATTACGGTTATGCCAGCGCCAGCAATGCCGGGGCGGCGGAGGCCCGGGCGCCCTTCATCCTGTTCCTGAACTCGGACGTGGTGCCGGCGGCGCGCGGCTGGTCGCAGCACCTGCTCGGCGCGCTGGCGAAGCAGCCCAAGCTGGCCGCGGTCGGGCCGAAGCTGCTCTTCGAGGACGGCTCGCTGCAGCATGCCGGCCTGTTCTTCGAGCAGCTGCCGGATGGTGAGTGGTGCAACGCCCACTACTACAAGGGCTTCCCGCGCCACTACCCGGCGGCGCAGGAAAGCCGCCTGGTCCCGGGCGTCACCGGGGCCGCGCTCTGCGTCCGCCGTGACGCCTTCGAAGGGGTGGGCGGCTTCACCACGGACTACGTCATCGGCGACTACGAGGACAGCGACCTCTGCCTGAAGCTCCGCGCCGGGGGTGGGGAGATCGCCTATGTCCCGCGCGCCGAGCTCTACCACTTCGAGCGGCAGTCCATCCGCGACCATGCGGGCTATTCCCGCACCCTCGCCGCGCGCTACAACCGCCGGCTCCACCACCAGCGCTGGGCGCCGGCGATCGAGCAGCTGATGGCGCGCTCGGAGCGGCGGGCGGCGCGCGGCCACTAGGCGATGCGAGTCCTCTTCCTCAGCCACAACCACCCGGACCTGCAGCCCGGCGGGACCGAGGTGATGGCGCGGACCCTGTTCCGCGAGCTGCGCGCCGACCACGGGGTGGAGGGGCTCTTCCTCGCCGCGGTCACCGGCGCGCACCGGGAACGCCGCCCGGGCACCATGCTGCAGGCGGTGGGCGACCAGCCGGACGAGCTGCTGGTCTGGCTCGGCCATTTCGACCGCTTCTTCCTGGCCCAGCCGGACACCTACGGCCTGGCGACGCTGGCGCCGCTGATCGAGGAGCTCGATCCCGAGATCGTCCACATCCACCACCCGCTGCTCTTCGGGGTGGAGACCATCGACCTGATCCGCCGGGTCGCACCGGCCGCGCGCATCCTGTTCACCGCGCACGACTTCTTCGCGCTCTGCCCGCAGGAAGGCCAGCTGCTGACCACCGAGGGGCGGCTCTGCCACGGCCCCTCCCTCGATGCCTGCCAGCGCTGCTTCCCCGGCCGCCCGGCGGCGGATTTCGTCATGCGCGACCTCGCGCTGCGCGACGCGCTGGCGGAGGCGGACCGCATCCTGCTGCCGAGCGCCTTCGCCCGGGACCGCTACGTGGCGGCGGGCTGGCGGGCGGAGCGGCTGGCCCTGGTGCCGAACGGCATCCTCCCCCGCCCGGCCGCCCCGCCGCGGCCGGCAGCGGCGGGGCCGCGCAACCGATTCGGCTTCTTCGGCCACATCAACCGCTTCAAGGGCGCGCTGGTGCTGCTCCGCGCGTCCCGCCTGCTGAGCGGGGCGGGGGTGGCGCACCGGGTGATGCTGAACGGCGGCGCCGCCTACCAGTCGGAAGGCTTCCTCGACGAGTTCCGGGCGGCGCTGGAAGCGGCGCCGGCGGCGCGCCACCAGGGCCCCTACGCGCCGTCCGAGCTCGGCGCGCTGATGGCCGAGGTGGACTGGGTGGTGGTGCCCTCGATCTGGTGGGAGAACGCGCCCCTGGTCATACTGGAGGCCTTCCGACATGGCCGTCCGGTCATCTGTTCCGGCATCGGTGGCATGGCGGAAATGGTCCGCGACCAGGTGGACGGGCTGCATTTCGCGGCCGGCGACCCGGAGAGCCTGGCCACCGCCATGCGGGCGGCGATGGAGACGCCGGGCCTGTGGGAGAAGCTTGCCGGCAACATACGGCCGCCGCTTTCCATTGCTGAGACGGCCGGGTTGCACATTAAGCTGTATCAAGATGTATTGGGCGTGCTCGCCGCCTAAGTTGCCGCCCCGCGGCGCAGGGATGGATGCACGATGAAGCTGAAGCCGATCGCGACAGCGCGCCGGCAGGCCCGTGAGCAGGACGAAGAGCTGTCGGCCGCCACCGCCGAGGTGCCGGCCTCCGATGTCCGCGGCCTTGTGGACAACGCGACGACCGACCGGCTGTTCGGCTGGGCCTGGGATGCCGCCTATCCGGGCCGGCGACTGAAGGTCGAGCTCCGCCTGGCCGGGGAGGTGATGGCCAACACCATCGCCGATTTCGTCCGCCCCGACCTCGCCAAGAACGGCGTCGGCGATGGCTGCCACGCCTTCGAATTCCCGCTGACCCCCGACTGGTACGAGCGGCGGACCGACCTCACCATCGTGGCCTTCGGCATGGACGGGACGGAGTTCCCGATCGCCATGCGGGTGCGGCGGCCGGATGACACCCAGGTCACCGGCCAGCTGCAGCGCATGATCGAGAATGTCATGACGGACCAGCAGCAGATCCGCGCGGAATTCGCCACGTTGCGGGAGCAGGCGGCGCAGCTGCCGCGGCTTGCCGAGGTGCAGGCGATCGACACGGCGCAGCAGGAGCTGAACCGCAAGGTGGAGAATCTGGAAGTCTGGATGACCCGGCTGGACGCCCGGCTGGGCGAGGCGGCGCTCGCCGAGGGCGGTGCCGGCGGCCGCGGCGACCCCTGGATCACGACGATGATCGCCGTGCTGGCGAGTGCCGCGACCGGGGCGCTCGCCCTCGCCGTGGCCTACTACCTCTCCTAGCCGCCCATGTCCAAGACCCGGACCCGCCGCGGCGCCGAAGGCCTGCTGCAGGACGCGATCGAGGAGGTGCTGCGCACCGTCGGCCGCTGGCTGTGGCTGATGCTCGGCCTCGGCGTCGTCGCCTCGCTGCTCGGCTACGGGCTGGTGCTGAACAAGATGTTCATCGTCGGCTACGTGACCTTCACGCATAGCGGCGAGACGCTCTATTCGGCGCTGATCTTCTGGTCGCTGGTCTCGGTGGCGACCGTCGCACTCGGCTATTTCCAGCACATGGCGGTGCAGGCGATCACCCGCTATGCGGCGCGGCGCCTCGCCGTGCCCGCGGTGCTCGCCACCTCGCAGCGAGCCGGCCGGCCGGAGACGCTGGCAAACGAGGCAATCCACAACATCGAGGTGATGCGCACCTCGCTGGCCGGGCCGGTCGCCAACGCGATGGTCGCGGTGATCATGACGCCGCTGCTGATCGGCCTCGTCTTCATCCTGCACTGGGCCTACGGGCTGCTCGCGATGTTCTATTGCACCCTCGCCGGCGTGCTCAGCTGGATGATCACCAAGGCCTCGGCCCGCGCGGCCAACCTGACCGGCACCGCGACCTCGCGCGCTTACGGCCTCGCCGCCGACGCGATGCGCTCCGGCGAGGCGGTGCTGGCGATGGGCCTGCTGCCGCGGCTGGTGCGGCACTGGATCTCGGTCAGCACGGAGACGGCGGGCGAGGCCTGGATGGCGGAGCGGCAGGCGCAGCGGCTGCGCACCATGCTCGAGATCGCCATGGGCTATTTCCGCGGCTCCATCCTGATGATGAGCGCGCTCCTGATGCTGACCGGGCAGAGCGTGACGGCGGTGCTGGCCGGCGCGCTGTTCATCCTCGGTCGGCTGACCGACCCCTTCCTCCAGCTCGGCAGCAATTCGGAGGAGGTGGCGCAGGGCCTTGCCGCCTGGCGGCGGCTGCGCGGCCTGGTGGATGGCAGCGGCCTGCCGCCGGACGGACTCTGCTTCCCCTGCCCGGAGGGACGGCTGGTCGTCGAGCGGCTCTCCTTCACCTACAAGGGCCCGGCGCCGACCCTGCTGCGCAACATCGATCTGGTGGTCGAGCCGGGCGAGGTTGTGGCGATCGTCGGGCCCTCGGGCAGCGGCAAGTCCACCCTGCTCCGCCTGCTGATCGGCATGTACAAGTCGGGCTCGGGCGGCGTGTACCTGGACGGGCATTCGACCGGCCAGTGGGACCGCCGGGACCTCGCCCGGCATCTCGGCTTCCTGCCGCAGGAGCCGACCCTCTCCCGCGGCACGGCGGCCGAGGTGATCTCCCGCCTCGAGACCCCCGACATGTCACTGGTGCTGGAGGCCTCGCGCCGCGCCGGCGCGCATGAGGCGATCATCGCCCTGCCCAATGGCTACGCCACCCAGATCAGCGGCAACTACCAGTTCTCCATGGGCCAGCGGCACCGCGTGGCGCTGGCCCGCGCGATCTATGGCCGGCCCAGGGTGCTGGTGCTGGACGAGCTCGCCGGCTCGCTGGACGCCGAGGGCGAGGCGCATGTCGCGCGGCTCCTCGGCACGCTGCGCGAGGAGGGGACCTCGGTGATCTTCACCACCCACCGGCCGGGGCTCCTCGCCGTCGCGGATCGGGTGCTGGCGTTGCGCGGCGGCAGCCTGGTGCCGGCGCAGGAGGAGGCGATCCCGCGCCTGCCGCCGCGCCAGGCCCGGCTCACCCAGTCGCCGCTCATCAAGGAGGCCGCCGCATGAGCGTGACCGCGATCGGCGGGGCGGAGCTGTCCGCCCAGGCCCCCGCGGCAGCCGCGGCCCCCGCTTCCGGCTCGCCGCTCCGCCTGCGCGCCTTCGGCGTCACCCCGCTCTACGTCCTGACCATCGTCCTGCTCACCGTCGCGGCGCAGATCGGCATGATTGGCTTCGTCATGCTGCTGATGCACATCACGGACGGCGTGGTGGAGACGCGGAACGGCGACACGCTGATCGCCTTCGCCACGCTGTTCGCCTTCATCGTCATCCTCTCGGGCGTCTTCCAGCACATCCGCGCCACCATGCTGGCCGCGGTCGCCGAGCGCTTCGGCCTCAGGCTGCGCGCCGAGGCGATGCAGGCCGCCATCCGCAACGCCGTGCGCACCGAGACGGCGGACGGCCTCGCCGTGCTCGGCGACATCCAGATGGTGCAGCGCTTCATCGGCAGCCGCGCCCCGACCGCCTTCCTTGAGCTGATCGGCGGGCTGATCGCCCTCTTCATGCTGTTCTACTTCGACGAGGGGCTGGGCTGGATCGGCGTCGCCGGGCTGCTGGTGCTGGCAGTCTCGGGGGGGGTGATGCATTTCGCCACCAAGGGCCTGGTGAAGCAGGCGCGCGGCCGGCTCTCGGAGACCAACTCGGAAATCAGCGGGCAGCTCGTGCACCCGGACCTGGTGCGCGGCCTCGGCATGCTGCCGGCCACCATGTTCCGCTGGCAGGACCGCTACGACGGCGCGCTGGAGAGCCTGGAACGCGCGCAGCGCCGGGTCGACGCGCTGGCCGGGATGCAGGACCTGCTGAGCGAGTTCTACTACATGGCCGTGAAGGCCTTCGCCTGCTACCTGATCTTCATCCACATCGGCTCGCTCGGCCTGATGCTTGGCGCCTACCACTTCTGCGGCAGCGCCATCCACCCCTTCGCCAACATCGCCCGCTCCTGGGAGAACTGGGCTTTCGTGCTGCAGTCCTGGCGCCGGCTGGACCAGGTGATGCGCACCCATGGGGAGGCGAAGCCGAAACCGGTGGAGCCCGAGGCGCCGCCCGGCCTGGTGCTGGAGGATGCCGGCTTCTGGCCGGAGGGGCGGGAGAGCCCGGTGCTCTCCAATGTCAGCGTGACGGTCCCGCCCGGCACCGCCATGATCGTCGTCGGCCCGAACGGCGTCGGCAAGAGCACGCTGCTCCGCCTCGCCCTCGGCCTGATGCAGCCGACCACCGGCCGGGCGCTGCTGGACGGGCAGGACACGCATCACTGCGACCGCGCCGCCCTCGGCGCGCAGGTCGGCTACCTGCCGCAGGACGTGCAGCTGCTGGAAGGCCCGGTCTACGACAATATCGGCCGCGGGCCGGAGGCGCCCTCCGAGGCGGTGGTGGAGGCGGCGCGCGCCGCCGGCGCGCATGACATGATCGGTCGCCTGCCGCTCGGCTATCAGACGCCGGCCGGCAGCACCTCGGGCCTCTCCGCCGGGCAGCGGCGGCTGATCGGCCTGGCGCGCGCCCTCTATGGCAAGCCGCGCCTCCTCGTGCTGGACGAGCCGGAGGTGGGGCTGGACGGCCATTCGCGCTCCGCCATGCGCGCCGCCGTCGCCGCAACCAAGCAGCGCGGCGGCGTCGTGCTGATCGTGACCCATGAGCCGCAGACCTGGCTCGACGTGACCGATACGCAGCTGCTGCTCGGCCCTGGCGGGACCTGGCAGATGCATTCGGTGCGGCGGGAGCCCGTCGCGGTGGAGAGCTGAAGGTGAGCGAGGTTCAGGAGAAGCCGGGCCGGGCCATTACGGTCCGCCAGCCCGGGTCGGTCGAATCGCTGGAGCTGCAGCTCGAGGCCTCGATCAAGTCGCCGCCGGTGGGGCGGGTGGTGCGCCTCGCCCTGCTCGCCCTCGGCCTCACCCTGATCCCCTTCTTCGGCTGGGCGACGCTCACCACCATGGAGCGCGCGGTGATCGCGAGCGGCCAGCTGGTGCCGGAAGGCCGGCGCAAGACGGTGAACCTGCTGGAGCCCGGGATCCTGCGCCAGATGCTGGTGCGGGAGGGCGACATCGTGGATGCCGGCCAGCCGCTGCTGCAGATCGACGTGACGATGGCGGAGGCGCAGGCCAACCAGTACAAGGCCCAGTACTGGAGCGGGCGCGCCCATATCGCGCGCCTCTCGGCCGAGGCCGCCGAGAAGCGGGAGATCACCTGGCCGGCCGATGTCAAGCGCGCCGCCGCCAGCGACCCCGCCATCCAGACCTTCCTGGATACCGAGCAGGTGCTCTTCCAGGCGCGCTGGCAGGCCTATGAAGGGCAGATCGCGGTCGCCCAGCGGCAGATCGCCCAGTACCGGGAGCAGATCGCCGGCGTCATCGCCCAGCGCAATGCGGCGGAGGTGCAGATCCGCTCGGTGCGCGAGCAGATCGCGGGGCTCAGCCGCCTGCTGACCCAGGGCTTCGCGGCGCGCTTCCAGGTGCTCGACCTGCAGCGGACCGAGGCCGGGTACCAGTCCACCATCGGCCAGGCCAACGCCCAGCAGTCCCAGCTGACCCAGATGGTCGGCCAGGCGGAGGCGCAGCTGGCGGCGATCCGGCTGAACCGCCTGTCCGACGTGGCGACCGAGCTGCAGACCTCCGAGGGCACCACGGCGACGGCGCTGCAGCAGCTGCGCTCCGCCCAGGACGTGCTGAACCGGCGGGAGGTGCTGGCGCCCGAGGCCGGCAAGGTGACCAACGTCCGCGCCTTCACCCCGGGCAGCAGCATCGGGGCAGGCGAGCCGATTCTCGACCTCGTGCCGGTCCGTGACCGCTTCGTCGTGGAGGCGCAGGTGCAGCCGGTGGACATCGAGCAGGTGGGCGTCGGCCAGCGCACCAATACCCGCCTCACCTCCTACCGCGTGCGCCGACTGCCGCTGCTGCCCGGCCGCGTCATCACCGTGGCGCCGGACGTGATCACCACGCAGTCGGGCGCGCAGTACTACCTGCTGCGCGCCGACCTCGACCCGAAGGTCCTGGACACCTTTCCGGAAGTGCTGCTCTCCGCCGGCATGCCCTGCGAGGTCTATGTCCTGGGCGAGAAGCGGACGCCGCTCGACTATCTCTGGTCGCCGATCCGCAACTCGGCGCGCCGCATGTTCCGCGACTAGGCACGGCCGGCCGTTCGGGCGGAGATTGAGCCCGGGAAACCGGTCGTATATGATCGACAGGACACCCATCGCGCGCTGGTTGGGCTCCACCCCTGCCGCGTGCCGTGGCAAGGCGCACCGCGGCCACGGTCATGCCGTCGGAGGCGAGGGAGGAGGCTAATGCTGCGTCTGTTCTCGGTTTCGATGCCACGTGCCGGGCATCATGTGGCCGAGATGGTGCTGGGCCGGCTGCTCGGCTCGCGCTTCAGCTATTGCGAGTTCTACACGGTGCGGACCTGCTGCAAGCAGATCCCCTGCGCGCGCATCGGGCAGACCGCCGCCAGCGGCGCCATCGCTTTCATGCAGAAGTCGCACGACCACAACCTGACCGACCCCGCCGACGTGACCTTCGACGGCGTGCTGGTGCAGGTGCGGGAGCCGGTGGCGCGGGCGCTGTCCAACTACGAGCTCGACCTCGCCACGGTCGGCCCGCCGCACTCGCCCGCCTACCAGCGCTTCTGGCTGGGGCTCGAGGCCGCCTACACCATCGGCTTCATCCGCAAATGGTGCGCGAAGCCCGACCGCCGCACCCTGATCCTGAAGTACGAGGAGCTGCTCGCCGACCCGGTCACCTATTACCGCGCCATCTTCGACCGCTTCGAGCTGCCGGCCAAGCTGTTCGACGAGAGCAAGGTGGCGGCGACGCAGTCCGTCTCCTCAGCCGACAAGCGCCCGTTCAAGGAGCGCGACATCCGCCAGAGCACCTATTTCGACGCCGATGGCCTGTCCGACTTCCAGCGCCTGGTGGTGAAGGACAGCACCGCGCTGGGCTACCAGCCGAATGTGCAGCTGACCAAGGGCGGCAAGAGTGCCGCGGTGGCGCTGGCCTGCGAGGCGCAGCAGCGCCTGTTCCAGAAGGACCAGGAGGGGGCGATCGCCGCGCTCGGCCAGTACCTGGCGCTGCCCGATGCGCACGCCTTCGGCCGCCGGCTGCGCGCGCAACTGCTGCTGGCGAAGGGCGAGACCGCGCAGGCCGAGGCCGATCTCCGCGCCGTCATCGCGGCCGAGCCCGGCCACCCGCGCGCTTGGCTCGACCTCGCCGAGCTGCAGCGCAGGGCCGGCCAGGCCGAGGCCGCCCGGGCGACGCTCGAAGACTGCCTCGCCGAGGCGCGCGACCCCGGCCGCGCCAGCGAATGGATCCTCGGCGCCTTCACCGACCCCGAGGTCGTGGCCCTCGCCCGCGCCCATGCGCCGAAGCCGCCCGTCTCCCGCGAGGACGTGGTGGCCGCCTTCCGCTTCATCCTGGGCCGCGAGCCGGAGGGCGAGCGGGTGATCGAATCCCACCAGAATGTCGGCTCGGCGGCCGAGCTGCGCTCCATCCTGCTGCGCAGCACAGAGTTCGCGGAGAAGTACCAGAAGCTGCTCGGCGACCCGGCGCCGATGCCGCGCGGCTGAGCCTGGGCGCGATCGCCGCACGCCGCGTGAAGTTCGCACGGCCGCGGCAAGGCTCACTTGTGCGCGTGCCCGGCCGCGGACTATTTTGCGCCCGCCCCGGCCCCGGGGTCCGGGATATCGCACGGTGCCGTGCGCCGCTTCTGCCGAGGACGAGATGAACCCATCCCCGAAGGTGCTGATCGGCGCCTCCATCCCCCGCTCCGGCCACCACTTCCTGCAGAACCTGTTGACCAAATTCTTCGGTCCGCAGCTGCACTACTGCGAGTTCTACTCGCCCAAGGATTGCTGCAAGACGGTGCCCTGCACGAAGCGCGGGGAGTTCGGCTTCATCTACCAGAAGAGCCACGACCGCGAGATGGAGGTGCCGAAGACCATCGCCGACGCGGTCTATGTGGTGCAGTACCGGCACCCGGTGCCGGAGGCCCTCTCCGACCGCGAGCTCGACGTGGTGGACGGCATCGGCCGCATCTCGCTGAACTACCGCCTGGGACGGGAGCATTACGCGCAGTGGCTGGCGGTGAAGGCGGTCTACTACCACCGCTTCCACGACAAGTGGATCGCCGAGCGCGTGCCGAACGGCATCTACCTGGACTACTCCGAGCTCTCCGCCGCGCCGGTGGACGCGGTGGAGCGCATCGTCCGCGCCGCCGCAGGCAGCGCCGACCGCGCGCGGATCGAGGCGGTGGTCGAGGACTCGAAGTCGGTCCGCGTCAGCACCAGCACCAAGGGCCCGGCCACCTTCAAGCCCCGGGTCGTCGAGGACAGCCCGCATTTCGACGCCGACCTGCTCGGCGCCTTCGAGGACTACGTGATCAGCCGCGCCCCCCGCTTCGGCTATGAGCGCATGCTGAAGGGCAGCTGGCAGGGCCACCCGCTGTACGGGCTGATCCTGGCGATCGACGAGAGCGAGCCGCTGCCGGCAGGGCAGGAGGACCGGCTGGAGGCCGCGGTGGCGATCGCCGGCGAGCATCCTGAGCTGATGATCCGCCTCGCCCAGCGTGACACCCGCGCGGGCAAGCTGGAGGCGGCGATCGAGCGGCTGCACCGGGTGGTGGAGCAGCACCCCTATTGCACCCATGCCTACAAGCCGCTGCTGACCGCCTACCGCCAGCTGAAGGCGACCCCGCCGGCGACGCTGTTCAGCGGCAATGCGCTGCTCGGCATGGCCGGGCGGCCGGAGACGCTGGTGGATGCCGGCAAGGCGCTGCTGGATGGCGGGCAGGTCGTCAACGCGGTGGCCGCGCTGACGCTGGCCGTCACCTTCGCGCCAGGCAATGCGCGGGCGCACCATTTCCTGGCCAACGCCATGCTGAAGGCGGGCAAGCCGAAGCAGGCCCTGCCGCATGCCGAGACGGCGACAGAGATCGACCCGTCCAACCAGGCGGCGGGCCACCTGCTGGCGACGGTGCGCAAGCGCCTCGCCACCGCGCCGCGCGCCGCCTGAGATGCAGGCGATGCAGTTCCGTATCCGCGGCGCCGTCGCGCAGATCGTCAAGCCGGTGGCGGGCGAGGGGGGCAAGGAGCGCCCGCAGCCTGTTGGCACCGTCACGCTGGCGAGCGGGGAGCTGAACCCGCGCGCCCAGGCCGCGCTGTCCGAGGCCGAGCGCGCCGAGGTGGCGCGCTGGGTGGCGCGGCACCGGGAGGTGGAGGCGCGGCGGCGGGAGGTGCAGTTCCAGACGCTGCCGACGCTGCTCGCGGAGGTCGCCGACTGGGTGCAGGAGGCCGAGGCCGGGCAGCTCGCGCCCTACCAGGAGGACGTGCAGCAGGCGCTTCGGCAATTGCGTGTGGCGCTGACGCGGAAGCTCGGCTCGGGCGCCGGGGCGGAGGAGTAGGTGGCCCTGGGGGGAGGAAGGGAACTTCCTCCTCCAAGACCCGAACGACCTTTTCCTCATCATTCGTCCGGCGCGTTTCCCCGATCGTCGCGCGCCTGAAAGCGGGCCGTTTCCTCGTCCCGGCCACAGTCCGGTACGGGCCGCGCAGCCGCGGTCAAAGGCGGGGCGCCGGCGAAACCGGCTTGCCCCTGCCCGCGGCGAGTCGGATCCCCGGCGAAAATGCGCAGCATCGTCGCTGCGAGCCCGGAGCACGGCCCGACGCTCGACCGCGCCAGGCCCGCCCCATCACCTCCGCTGCGCCGCCTGCGCCACGTAGCTGTCGAAGCTGAGCTCCGCCACCCGGAACCACGCGCGCATGTCGTCGCGCGACTTCGCCCAGGGCTCATGGATGCGCCGGAACTCCTCGCTCTTCGCTGCCAGCTCCTGCTCCAGCGCCAGCGCTTCCCGCAGGCTCGCGTCCATCACCTCCCGCGGGAAGGGGCGGAGCTGCGTGCCCTGCGCCAGCAGCCGCCGCAGCGCATCCGGGTTGCGCGTATCATAGCGCGCGACCATCCAGTGCGTCGCCTCCGCAGCCGCCGTGCGGATCGCCGCACGGTAGCTGCCAGGCAACGCCTTCCACTGGTCGAGGTTGACGAGGAGGTGGGTGTTCGCCGCGCCCTCCCACCAGGCGGGGTAGTAGTAGTACTGGGCGACGCGGTGGAAGCCGAGCTTCTCGTCGTCATAGGGGCCGAGCCACTCCAGGGCGTCGATCGTGCCGCGCTCGAGTGCCGGGTAGAGGTCGCCGCCGGCCAGCTGCTGCGGCACACCGCCGAGGCGCGACAGCACCGTCCCCGCCAGCCCGCCGATCCGCATCTTCAGGCCCCTCAGGTCCTCGACCCCGCGGATCTCCTTGCGGAACCAGCCGCCCATCTGCGCGCCCGTCGTCCCGAGCGGGAGGCCATAGGCGTTGTACCTGGCGTAGAGCGCGTTCATCAGCTCGATACCGCCGCCCTCATACATCCAGGCATTCTGCTGGCGGGTGTTCAGGCCGAAGGGCATGCCGGTGCCGAAGGCGAAGGCCGGGTCCTTGCCCGTGTAGAAGAAGCTGGTGGTGTGCGCGCATTCGACCGTGCCGGCCTGCACCGCATCCAGTGCCTGCAGGGCGGGCACGACCTCGCCCGGGCCGAAGACGCGGATCTGGAAGCGGTCGTTGGTCAGCTCGGCGACGGTGCGGGCGAAGACGCCGGCGGCGCCATGGATCGCGTCGAGGCTGGTGGGGTAGCTGCTGGTCAGCCGCCAGCGCAGCGCCGGCGACTGGGCGTGGACCAGGGCCGGGGCGGCAAGGGGCGCGGCGGCAGCGAGGCCGAGCAGCAGGCGGCGGGACATGGGCGGGTTTCCTCCGACGAATGGCGAGGCGGCGGAGGAACCACGG
>DASQVL010000170.1:0-2303 GCA_035640795.1 Crenalkalicoccus sp.
CCTGCCACGCAAACGTCAGATGGCCCGGCGCCGGGCGGGCTGCAACCGGCCGGCCGCGGAACGGCCGGGCCCGGCCGGGGCGGCTTCCGCTCGCCCGTCCGCGACCTGCCCTATTCTGCCGCCTGACGCTGCGGCAGCGCCGCCGCCGGCGCCGCGGCACCGGCTCCCGGCCGGCGCACCCTGAGCCGCCGGATCCGCCGCGGATCGGCATCCAGCACGCGGAATTCGAGGCCGGAGCTGTGCGAGACCAACTCGCCCCGCGCCGGCACCCGCCCCGCCAGGGTGAAGACCAGCCCGCCCACCGTGTCGATGTCGGCGGCGCGCTCCTCCTCTGTCAGCACCGCGCCGAAGCGCGCCTCGAAGGCCTCGATCGGCGTGCGCGCATCCAGCTCGATCGCGCCATCCGGCCGCTCCACCATGAAGGGCGGGCCCGGCTCGTCATGCTCGTCGGCGATGTCGCCGACGATGGTCTCGACCAGGTCCTCGATCGTCACCAGCCCGTCGATGCCGCCATACTCGTCCACCACCAGCGCCATGTGGATGCGCGCCTGGCGCATCTGCAGCAGCAGGTCGAGCACCGGCACGGAGGGGACGACGAAAAGCGGCTTGCGCAGGATGGCCTTCAGGTCGAAGGCCCCCTCCTGCCCCACCGCGGCGAACACGTCCTTGATGTGGACCATGCCGACGATCTCGTCGAGCTGGCCGCGATAGACCGGGTAGCGGCTGTGCCCGTCGCGCTGGATCAGGCGGATCGCCTGGTCGAGCGTGGACTCCTCCGGCATCGCCATGATGTCGGCGCGCGGCACCATCACGTCGGCCGCGGTCTTGCCGCGCAGCTTCAGCACGTTGCCGAGCAGCGCGCGCTCGGCGGCGGACAGCCCGCCCGCCGCCTCGGCCGCGGCGCCGGGGCCGGGGTGCGGCTCCAGCTCCTCGATCAGCTCCTCCATGCGGTCGCGGACGCTCTCCGCCTCGCGCCGCCGCAGCAGGCCCTGCAGCCGCCAGAGGATGCCGTTGCGCGCCGCCTCCTGCGCGGCGCGGGCCTGGCCGACGCCGTTCGGATGGCTGTTCTGGAGGCCGCTCATGCCGCGCCCCCCGCCGAGCTGCGCCAGGGATTGCCGAGCCGGAGCCGGGCCATGGCGCGCGCCTCCGCGCGCTCCATCCGGCGCGCCTCGCCGGCCGAGTGGTGGTCGTGCCCGAGCAGGTGCAGCGTGCCATGCGCGACGAGATGCGCGAGATGCGCGGCCGGCCGCCGCCCGGCCGCCGCCGCCTCCCGCCGCACGACGCCGAGCGCCAGCGCGATGTCCCCCGCATGGCCCGGCAGGGCGCCCGGGAAGCTCAGCACATTGGTCGGCTTGTTGCGGCCGCGATGCTGGTAGTTCAACCGTTTCAGCTCGCGGTCATCGGCCAGCAGCACGGTGACGGCCCCGGCAGGGGCGGTGCCTTCCGCCAGCGCGGCGGCGGCGGCGCGGCGGGCCAGCGCCTCGGCCCGGGGCAGCAGGCGGCGCCAGCCGGGTTCGGCCAGCACCACCGAAACCTCGGATTCCCCGGCGGCGTCCCGTGGCACGCGCCCGCCGGGCGCGGCCAGGCGACCGCCGGGCCCACTACTTGCCGGTTCCATCCTGGTCCTTCTTCCCCCGCGCCGGCGCCGCCCGGGCGGCATCCGCGCGGCCATAGGCGGCGACGATGCGGGCCACCAGCGGGTGGCGCACCACGTCCCGCTCGTCGAACCGGGCGATGCCGATGCCCGGCAGCCCGTCCACCACCTCGAGCGCCTCGGCGAGGCCGCTGCGCTGCCCGGGCGGCAGGTCCACCTGGGTCGGGTCGCCGGTCACCACCATCCGCGCCCCCTCCCCCATGCGGGTCAGGAACATCTTCATCTGGGCGGGCGTGGTATTCTGCGCCTCGTCCAGGATGGCGAAGCAATGGGCGAGCGTCCGGCCGCGCATGAAGGCGAGCGGGGCGATCTCGATCTCGCCCGAGGCGATTCGCCGGGCAACCTGTTCCGCGGGCAGCATGTCGTGCAGCGCGTCATACAGGGGCCGCAGATAGGGGTCCACCTTCTCCTTGAGGTCGCCGGGCAGGAAGCCGAGCCGCTCCCCCGCCTCGACCGCCGGGCGCGAGAGCACGATCCGGTCCACCCGGCCCGCCAGCAGCAGCGCCACCCCCTGCGCCACGGCCAGGTAGGTCTTGCCGGTGCCCGCCGGCCCGATGCCGAAGACCATCTCCTGCCGCGCCAGCATCTCGATGTACTGCGCCTGGGCGGGGCTGCGCGGCGCGATCACGCCCTTCCGGGTGCGGATCTC
>DASQVL010000171.1:0-10584 GCA_035640795.1 Crenalkalicoccus sp.
AGCTCGGCGGCCAGCGTCCCGCGCCGCGCCGCGGCCTCCCCCGGCGTCGCGGCGCCGGCCTGGGCGAGCAGCACGCGCCGCCCCTCGGCAAGCCGCCGGCATTCCTGCTCGGCCGCCTTGGCGAGCTCCGCCAGCGCCTCCTGGATCCGCTGGTAGAGCGCGGTGCGGAACAGCGTGCCCAGGATCTCCATGCGCGTCTTCGGGTCGGCCGCCAGCACCTCCCGGAACCGGCCCTGCGGCAGCAGCACCACCTGGCGGAACTCGGCGGCGCTGTAGCCGAGCAGGGCACGCACCCGCTCCGCCACCTCGCGCTCGCGCTCGATCGGCGGCCCCGCGGCATCCAGGCGGGTCAGCGCGACCTCCGCCGCCTCGGTCGTGGTGCCGCTGCCGCGCTGCTTCGGGCGGGCCCAGGCCGGGGCGCGGCGGAGGCGCCAGCGCTCGGCGCCGAGGGCGAAGTCGAGCGTCACCTCGGTGCGCAGGGCGGGATCGGCATGGTGGCTGCGGAGATGCGCGGCGCCCCGCTCATCGCCGCTGCTCTCGCCGAACAGGGCGTAGCAGAGCGCGTCCAGCACGCTGGTCTTGCCGGCGCCGGTCGGCCCGCAGATCAGGAACAGCCGATGCGCGCCGAGCGCGTCGAAGCAGAGCTCGAGCGGCTCCGCATAGGCCGAGAAGGCCTGCAGCGCGAGGCGGAGCGGGCGCATCAGGCCTGGGCGGCGAGCGCCCGGCCGACCGCGTCGCGCGCCACGGCGCGCGCCGGCTCGGGCAGGGGCCCGCCCTGCAGCTCCGCCCAGAAGGCGCCGAGGAGGTCGAGCGGCTCGACGCGGTCCGGCTGCGCGGCGGCGGCGCGCGGCGCGTCCAGCGCGGCGTGGCTGGCATAGGCGAGCTCGAGCACATGCGGGTAGCGCTCGGCGAGGCGCCGCTGCGCCTCGAAGACCGGCAGCCGGTCGGTGAGGGTGACGGAGAGCCAGTCCTCGGGCGCCACGCGGGGGCTGCCCTGCATCAGCTGCTCGAAGCTCCCCTCGATGCGGCGGAGGGCGCGGGGCGGGGTGAGCGGGATGGCCTCGGTGCGCACCGCGCCGGTGCCGTCCAGCTCGACCAGCGTCACGGATTTCGGGTGCGCGGCCTCGGCGAAGGAGTAGGCGAGCGGCGAGCCGCTGTAGCGCAGCCGCCCCTCGCCCAGGGTCTGCGGCCGGTGCAGGTGGCCGAGGGCGACGTAGTGGAAGCCGGCGAAGCGCTCGGGCGAGACGGCCTTGGCGCCGCCGACCGCCAGCGCCCGCTCGGCCTCCTTCGTCTCGGCGCCGCCGGCGACGAAGGCGTGCGCCACCACCACGCTGCGCGCGCCTGCGGGGCAGAGCGTGCGGAGGTGGCGGCAGATGCAGGCGAAGCCGCTGTCGTGATCGGCGACCGCCGCCTCGGCGAAGAGGGTCGCCAGCAGCAGGGGGGAGGCGTAGCCGGTCGCGAGCACCGCGACCGGGCCATGCGCGTCGGCGAAGGGGATGGCGCTGCCCTGCGCGGCATTCGCCACGTGCAGCCCGGCCTCGCGCAGCAGTTTCGCGCCGAAGCCGAGTCGGTCCGGATCGTCATGGTTGCCGGGGATGAGGATGACGGGCACGCCGAGGCCGAGGACGATGCGTTCCAGGATGTCGTCCAGCAGGCGCACGGCGTCGGTGGGCGGCACGGCGCGGTCGTAGAGGTCGCCGGCAATGAGGACGGCGTCGGGGCGGGTTTCCGCGACCAGGTCGGGGAAGCGCCGGCCGAGGACGATTTCCTGGTCAGGCAGGAAGGCGGCGCCGTTCAGCGTGCGGCCGAGGTGCCAGTCCGCGGTGTGCAGGAATCGCATGCGGGGTGGAGGATGCGGGGCGGCGGCGGGGGGCCGCAAGGTGGGGCGTGGGGGCCCCTCAAGCCTGCCCCGGAGCAAGCCCCGCAATCTCCAGCACCAGCTTGCGCCGGATCGCCCGCGCGAAATCCTCGAACCCGGTCGCCGGCAGCATGAACGCCCCCGGCCCGCCGATGACCGACTGCCGGTAATAGGCATCCAGCGGCAGCCCCTCCCGCATCACCCCGTTCGGCGGGTCCGTCATGATCGGCAGGCCGTTCACCGTGATGCCCGCCGCGACCGCGCGGTCCCGCGCCTCCTCCGCCGTCGGGCCCGAGTTGTTGGCGCCGTCGCCGGAGACGTCCACCACGCTGCGCGTGCCGGCGAAGGGCGCCGCCGCGATCAACCGTTGCGAATAGTCGATCGCCGCCGAGATCGAGGTCCAGGTGCCGGGCGTCATCGGCGCCTCGTCCAGCGCGCTGGCCAGCGCCATCGCTTCGGCCTCCCCGGCCAGGCGGCGCCAGGGGATCAGCAGGGTCTGCTGCTCGGTGCCCGACCATTCGAGGAAGGCGACGGCGATCGCGCCCAGCATGCCGCCGGTGATGGCCTGAACCACCTCCGGGTCGCGGAAGGCGGCGATGTAGCCCGTCCGCTGCAGCCGCGCCTCCTCGGCATCCACCGAGCGCGAGACGTCCACCGCGAGGACGAGCAGCATGTCCACCGCATCCTGCGCGGCGGCGCGGCCAAGGCGGGGACAGGCCAGGGCCAGCCCGGCCGAGGCAAGAAGGGTTCTGCGGCGCATCGCGCGCTCCCGAGTTCCGCGGCCCCACGCGTGGCGCAGAAAACAGGAGCGGCGGCCGAAGGTTCCCGGAGCTGCGGCCGGTCAGGCCGCGACGACATTCTCCAGCGTGCCGAGCCCGCCGATCTCCACCGCTACGCGATCGCCCGGCCGCAGCCAGCGCGGCGGGTCCTGCGTCGCCCCGCTGCCCTCCGGCGAGCCGGTCGCGATGACATCGCCGGGCAGCAGCGGCGTGATGGCGGAAATATAGGCGATCAGGGCGGGGACGCCGAAGAACATCCGCCCGGCCAGCGTGTCCTGCACCACCGTTCCGTTCAGCCGCGTGACGAGACGGAGCGCGGCCGGGTCCGGCACCTCATCCGCCGTGGTGATCCAGGGCCCGAAGGCGCCGGAGCGCACGCTGTTCTTGCCGGCCCAGAGGCTCTGCTTCTGCAGGTCGCGCACGCTGCCATCGTTGAAGGGCGCGTAGCCCGCGACATGGCGCAGCGCCTCGGCCTCGCGGATGCAGGCGCCGCCGCGGCCGATGATGACGGCAAGCTCGCCCTCATAGTCGAGCTGCGTCGAGGCCGCCGGCATGGCGAGCGGCGCGCCGTGCGGCACCAGCGCCTCCGCATGCTTCTGGAACAGCGCCGGGTAGGGCGGGCCGGCGACCTCGCCGCCCAGCGGATGGCGCTTCGGGTAGTTGGCGCCGACGCAGAAGACGCGGCGCGGCGCGGGGATCGGCATCAGCGGGGCGATGCCGGCGAGCGGCCGGCGCGGCCCCGGCGCGTCCAGCGCGCGGCGGACCTCGTTGAGCGAATCGGCACGCAACAGGTCCTCGAGCGCGGCACCGAGGCGGGCGGTGAGGTCCAGCACCTCCTCTCCCAGCACCGCGCCGCAGCGCGCTTCTCCGTCCTGCACGAAGCTCATCAGCCGCATGGCGCGCCTCCTTCGGGGTCAGTCGAGGGGCAGGGGGCCGGCCGCGGCACTGCCGCGATCCTCAACCCCGAACAGGCGGTCCAGGGAGCGTCCCCCGGCAGAGTCCAGGGCAGAGCTCCGGACGCGACCGCATCGCATCACCCGACCGGCCCGCCGCCGATGCGCGTGATGGCGATCACGGCGGGCCGCGGCGGCATGCCCTCCGCGAAGTCGGGCCAGCGCGTGGAGGGCCGGTCGAAGCTGCTGCCCGGATCCTCGCCCGGGTGCTGGATGGCGAGGAACAGGGTGGTGTCGTCCGGCGTGAAGCAGGGCCCGCACACCTCCGCCCCTGTGGGCGCCTGGTAGAAGAGGCGGGTCAGAGCCCGCCCGGGTCCTGCCGTGTCGGCGGCGTAGATCCCGTCCGCGACGCCTGCCGCCTCCGGCGCGCCATCGGTCGCGATCCAGATGCGGCCCTTGCTGTCGAAGGCGCAGTTGTCGGGGCAGGAAAACCAACCCTGGTCGCTGACCGCCCGATGGTACTGCGTGCCCGGATCGATCCCGGGCCGGCCGGCTGCCAGGAACACCGACCAGCGCGCCGTCTCCGCCGCGTGCTCCACGCCGCGCCTGCCGGCGCCGGGCGGCGCGATCTCGATGACATGGCCGTGGATGTTGTCCGCACGCGGGTTGGCGGCATCCACGCGCTGGGCGGTGCGGCGGCTGTTGTTCGTCAGCATGACGTAGACGCGGCCGCTGGCGGGATCGGTCTCCACATCCTCCGGCCGGTCCATGGGCGTGGCACCGAGCAGGTCTGCGGCGCGCCGCGCCTCGATCAACACCTCGGCCTGGCTGTGAAAGCCGTACTCCGGCGTGAGCCTGCCCTCGCCCTGGACCAGCGGCAGCCAGCGCAGCGTGCCGTCCGGATCGAAGCGCGCGACGGAGAGCGTGCCCTCGTCCAGCAGGTCGCGGTTGGCGGCGCGGTCCTCCGCCTTCCATGGCCGCGCGGTGACGAAGCGGTAAACGTAGTCGAAGCGCTCATCATCGCCCATGTAGAGTACGATGCGCCCATCCGGGTTCACCGCATGGGTGCAGCCCTCATGCTTGAAGCGGCCGAGCGCGGTGCGCTTCACCGGCACGCTCGCGGGGTCGTAGGGGTCGAACTCCACGACCCAGCCGAACCGGTTCGGCTCGTTCGGCTCGCGGGCAAGGTCGAAGCGCGGCTCCGCGCGCGACCAGGGATAGGGCGCCTCGCGCCCGATGCCGTAGCGCCGGTAGGCGGCGGCCTGCGGCCCGCTCTCCGCCGCGGCGCCGCCGAAATACATGTTGAAGTTCTCCTCGCAGGTCAGGACGGTGCCCCAGGGGGTCTGGCCGCCGGCGCAGTTGTTCAGCGTGCCGCGCACCGTGGTGCCCGCCGGGTCACCGGCGGTGCGCAGGCGCGGATGGCCGGCGGCGGGGCCGCTGATCCGGATCGGCGTCTCCGCGGTGATGCGCCGGTTCAGCGCGCCCTGCACGACGCGCCAGGTGCCGTCCTGCCGGCGCAGCTCGAGGACGGAGCAGCCCATCGCCGCACGCTCGATCGCCATCTGCTCCGCCGTGATGCGCCCGCGCGCCTCCCGCAGGCTGCCGAGGCCGGGGAACATCAGGTTGGGCAGGGTGTATTCGTGGTTCACCGCCAGCAGCCCGTGATCGGCGCCGGTGCTGCCCTCCGGCAGCGGGAAGAAGCCCAGATAGTCATTGTTGTAGCCGAATTGGCGGGCCTGGGCGTCCACGCTCTGCCGCGCCGGATCGAAGGGCGGCGCACCCGGCAGCACGGGATCGCCCCAGCGGATGACGGCCTGGATCGCGTGGCCTTCGGCCACCGCGTCGCGCTGGGCGAGCTGGTGGCGGAGCTCCGGAAATCGGAGCGAGGAGGGGCCGCCATCCGGTGTGTTCCCGCTATCGTGCGGGCCGGCGGCCGGCAGCGCCAGCGCCGTTCCGGCAGTGAGCAGCGCGCGGCGGCCGAGCCGCTCCGCGATGATCCTGCCGATCGGCCGGTGCGGATCGGGGTTGGAGCCGATATCCTCGACCTGCGGCAGGGCGTCCTCGTCCATCGCATCCTCCTCCTGCGGCGCAGGATACACGGGCTGCATGACGGTTGTACGCTGCTGCGCCGCACAGCAACCGACCGGGCGCGGCGTTGCGGCCGCCGGGTGTCTGGGGCAAGCTCCGCCCCGCCCATCGGGCCAACCAAATCGGAAACGTCAGCGTGCAGCCGACCGATACGAGGAACCCCGACTATTTCCACAAGGTCGTGGACTGCCAGTGGGCATGCCCGGCGCACACGCCTGTCCCGGAATACATCAGGCTGATCGCCGCCGGCCGGTATACCGATGCCTACATGGTCAACTGGCACTCCAACGTCTTTCCCGGCATCCTCGGCCGCACCTGCGACCGTCCCTGCGAGCCGGCCTGCCGGCGCGGGCGCGTGGAAGCCGAGCCGGTGGCGATCTGCCGCCTGAAGCGCGTCGCGGCCGACCACAAGGAGGACATCTCGGCGCGCCTGCCGGAGGTGCCGCAGGCCTGGAACGGCAGGCGCGTGGCCTGCGTCGGCGCGGGACCGGCGAGCCTGACCGTCGCGCGCGACCTGGCGCTCCTCGGCTACCGCATCACGGTCTACGACGCCGAGGCGAAGCCGGGCGGCTTCATGCGCTTCCAGGTGCCCCGCTTCCGGCTGCCGGAGGAGGTGATCGACGAGGAATGCGGCTACATCCTGGACCGCGGCAATATCGAGACGCGCTTCGGTGAGCGGGTGGAGAGCCTGAAGGCGCTGCTGGCGGAAGGCTATGACGCCGCCTTCGTCGGCAGCGGGGCGCCGCGCGGGCGCGACCTCGACGTGCCGGGCCGGTGGGACGCCGCGGCCAACATCCATATCGGCATCGACTGGCTCGCCTCCGTCTCCTTCGGTCACATCAAGCGGATCGGCCGTCGCGTGATCGTGCTGGGCGGCGGCAACACGGCGATGGATTGCTGCCGCTCCGCCCGCCGCCTCGGAGGCGAGGACGTGAAGGTCGTCGTCCGGTCGGGCTTCGAGGAGATGAAGGCGAGCCCGTGGGAGAAGGAGGACGCGATGCATGAGGGCATCCCGATCCTCAACTGGATGGTGCCGAAGGAGGTGATCCACGCGAAGGGCCAGCTCCTGGGCGTGCGCTTCGAGACGGTGCGGGCGGAATACGACGCGAACGGAAAGCGGCGCCTGGTGCCGAGCGGCGCGCCCGACACCGTCCTCGAATGCGACGACGTGCTGGTGGCGATCGGGCAGGAGAACGCCTTTCCCTGGATCGAGCGCGATGCCGGCGTCGCCTTCGACCGCCACGGCCTGCCCGTGCTGGACGAGGTGACGCTGCAATCCACCGAGCCGCGCGTCTTCTTCGGCGGCGACGCCGCCTTCGGCCCGAAGAACATCATCTGGGCGGTCGCGCACGGCCATGCCGCGGCGATCAGCATCGACCGCTTCTGCCAGGGCCAGGATGTGCGCGACCGGCCGCCGCCCGTGGTGCGCATCGCCAGCCAGAAGATGGGCATCCACGAGTGGAGCTACGACAACGACATCTCCCTCGACCTCCGCTTCAAGGTGCCGACGCGGGCGCAGGCCCAGGCGCTGGCCGATATCCGCGCCGAGGTCGAGCTCGGCTTCACGCCGGAGCTGGCGCTCCGGGAGGCCGAGCGCTGCCTGAACTGCGACGTGGAGACGGTGTTCGACGCGGCCCTCTGCATCGAATGCGATGGCTGCGTGGATATCTGCCCGATGGACTGCATCACCTTCACCGAGGATGGCGAGGAGAGTGACCTCCGCACCCGGCTGAAGGCACCGGCGGAGAACCTCTCCCAGGCCATCTACCTGCAGGCGGGCCTCAAGACCGGCCGCGTGATGGCGAAGGACGAGGATGTCTGCCTGCATTGCGGGCTGTGCGCCGAACGCTGCCCGACCGGGGCGTGGGACATGCAGAAATTCCTGTTCGACGCGGCGAAGACCTACAGCACGGGAGCGCGCCCGTGACGCCGATCGCCGCCACCAACGACTTCGTCGTCAAATTCGCGAACGTCAACGGTTCGGGCTCGGCCAGCGCCAACCAACTCTTCGCCAAGGCGATCCTGCGCATGGGCGTCCCCATCGCGTCCCGCAACATCTTCCCCTCCAACATCCAGGGCCTGCCCACCTGGTTCGAGGTGCGGGTCTCGGGCGCCGGCCATCTCGGCCGCCGCGGCGGGGTGGACCTGATGGTCGCGATGAACCCCCAGACCTGGGACCGCGATGTCGCCGAGATCGATCCCGGCGGCTACCTGTTCTACGACTCGACCAAGCCCCTGCCGCGGTCGCGGTTCCGGGAGGACGTGACGGTCCTCGGCGTGCCGCTGACCGAGATGTGCAATGCCACCTACACGGATGCGCGGCAGCGTCAGCTCTTCAAGAACATCATCTATGTCGGCGCGCTGGCGGCCCTGCTCGGCATCGAGCCGGCGGTGGTCGAGGCGCTGCTCGGCGAGCAGTACCGGGGCAAGGAGAAGCTCGCCGCCTCCAACCGCGCGGCCTTCCAGATGGGCCATGACTGGGCGGCGGCCAACCTCGCGCCGATCGGCCTCCGGCTCGCCCGCATGGACGGGGTGGGCGAGCGCATCTTCGTGGACGGCAACAGCGCCGCCGCCCTCGGCGCGGTCTATGGCGGGGCGACGGTCTGCGCCTGGTATCCGATCACGCCCTCCACCTCCCTCGCCGAGGCCTTCGAGCGCTGGTGCCGGAAGTTCCGGGTGGAGAAGGAGACCGGGCGCAAGCGCTACGCCATCGTGCAGGCGGAAGACGAGCTCGCCTCCATCGGCATCGTCATCGGCGCCGCCTGGAACGGCGCGCGCGGCTTCACCTGCACCTCCGGTCCCGGCATCTCCCTGATGCAGGAATTCCTCGGCCTCGCCTATTTCGCCGAGATCCCGGCCGTGGTGTTCGACGTGCAGCGCGCCGGCCCCTCCACGGGGATGCCGACGCGCACCCAGCAATCCGATGTGCTGGCCGCAGCCTATGCCTCGCACGGCGATACCAAGCACATCCTCCTGTTCCCGGAGGATCCGAAGGAGTGCTTCGACTTCGGCGCCGCAGCGATGGACCTGGCGGACCGTTTCCAGACGCCGGTCTTCGTCATGCTCGACCTCGACATCGGCATGAATGACTGGCTCTGCGCGCCCTTCGCCTGGGACGATGCGCGGCGCATGGACCGCGGCAAGGTGATGACGGCGGAGATGCTGGAGGCGGGCACGCAGTTCGGCCGCTACCTGGACGTGGACGGGGACGGCGTGCCCTATCGCACCTACCCGGGCACGCATCCGGAGAAGGGCGCCTTCTTCACCCGCGGCACCTCCCGCGACCGCTTCGCGAAGTACACGGAGCAGGGCGCGGCCTATCTGGACAACATGCAGCGCCTGTTGCGCAAGCACGCGACCGCAAAGAGCTACGTGCCGCAGCCGGTCGAGACGCGCGCCGCGCAGCCCGCGACCTGCGGCGTGATCCATTACGGCTCGACCGCCGCGGCGATGCGGGAGGCGCTGGCGGCGCTGGCGGAGGAGGGCATCCACCTCGACAGCCTCCGCATCCGCGCCTTCCCCTTCCCCGATCAGGTGCTGGACTTCATCGCGCGGCATGAGCGCGTCTTCGTCGTCGAGCAGAACCGCGACGCCCAGCTCCGTACCCTGCTGGTGGTGGAAGGCGGCGTGGACCCGGCCACGCTGGTCCCGGTGGTGCACTATGACGGCACGCCGATCACCGCCCGGTTCATCCATGGCGCCATCGCCGAGCGCCTCTCCGCAACCCCGATGCCGGTGGCCGCCGAATGAGCTTCCTTCCCAAGCCGAAGCTGCACCACCCGAAGCTGCCGAGCAATGCGCTCGGCCTGACGCACCGGGATTACGAAGGGGCCGTCAGCACGCTCTGCGCCGGCTGCGGCCATGACAGCATCAGCGCCGCCATCATCCAGGCGGTGTGGGAGCTCTCGATCGAGCCGCATCGCGTCGCGAAGCTTTCGGGCATCGGCTGCTCCTCCAAGACGCCGGACTACTTCCTGGGCGCGAGCCACGGCTTCAACTCCGTCCATGGCCGCATGCCCTCCGTGCTGACCGGCGCCAACCTGGCGAACCGTGACCTGATCTATCTCGGCGTGTCCGGCGATGGCGACAGCGCCTCCATCGGCTTCGGCCAGTTCGCGCATTCCATCCGCCGCGGCGTGAACATGACCTACATCGTCGAGAACAACGGTGTGTACGGGCTGACCAAGGGGCAGTTCAGCGCGACCTCGGACAAGGGCTCACGCGCCAAGAAGGGCGCGGTGAACACGGATGAGCCGGTGGACCTGGTCGGCATCGCGCTCCAGATCGGCGCCACCTTTGTCGCGCGCAGCTTCTCGGGCGACAAGGAACAGCTCGTCGGCCTCATCAAGGGCGCGCTGACCCATCGCGGCCCGGCCTTCATCGATTGCCTCTCCCCCTGCATCGCCTTCAACAACCATGAAGGCTCCACCAAGAGCTACGACTACGTGCGCGAGCACAACGAGGCGGTGAACCGGCTCGACGTGATGCTCTCCCGCGCCCCCATCACCGCGGAGTACGCGCCGGGAACGGCGCAGGAGGTGACGCAGCATGACGGCACGGTGCTGCGCCTGAGGAAGCTCGCGCTGGACCACGACCCGACCGACCGGCTTTCGGCCATGCGCCTGCTGCAGGAGCGCAAGGCGGCCGGGGAGATCGTCACCGGCCTGCTCTACCTACACCCGGAGGCCGAGGAGCTGCATGACCACCTCGGCACCGTCGCGACGCCACTGAACCGTCTGGACGATGCGGCGCTCTGCCCGGGTTCGGCAGCGCTCGCCGCGGTGAACGCGGCGCTGCGGTAGCGCGCGCGCCGCAGCGGGCCGTCAGGGCCGCACGCCGGCGCGGCAGCCCTCCCGCACATAGACCATGTCGGCCGCGCTGAGCTGCTGGCCCTGCTGCCAGCGGAACAGCGCATTGCTGCACCGGCGGTCGAGCTGCGGGCCGGCCGAGGGGGCGCCGCGGCATG
>DASQVL010000172.1:0-3777 GCA_035640795.1 Crenalkalicoccus sp.
GCGGCCGGGTCAGCGCCGCGGCGGCGGTCAGGCCGGCGCGGGACACGGCCGCGTTCGCCACTTGCGCCCGCAGCGCGCCGAGCCCTGCCCCCGTCACGACCGAGACGGCCAGCGCCGGCACGCCGCCGATCTCCGCCGGCGGCTCCGCCAGGTCCACCTTGCTCGCCACCACGATCGCGTCCGGCCCGAGCAGCGCCAGCGTCCCTTCATCCGGCGCGCGGTCCGCGGCGAAGAGGGCCAGCACCAGGTCCGCCTCCTCGCCCCGCCGCCGGGCGCGCCGCACCCCCTCGGCCTCGATCTCGTCCGCCGCCTCCCGCAGCCCGGCCGTGTCGGCCAGCGTCACCGGCACGCCGCCGAGGTCGAGCCGCGCTTCCACCACATCCCGCGTCGTGCCGGCGCGGGCGGAGACGATCGCCGCCTCCCGCCCCACCAGCGCGTTCAGCAGCGAGGACTTCCCGGCATTGGGCGCGCCGAGGATGGCGACCTCGAGCCCCTCCCGCAGCCGCTCCGCCCGCGCGCCCTCCGCCATGTGCGCGGCGATCTCGGCGCGCAGCGCGGCGGCCTCGGCTGCGACGGCGGCGTCGAGGTCGCCGGGCAGGTCCTCCTCCTCGAACTCGATGAAGGCCTCCTGCCGCGCCAGCAGGACGGTGAGGCGCGCTGTCCAGCCCTCATACAGCGTGGCCAGGGCGCCGTCGGCCTGGCGCAGCGCCTGGCGCCGCTGGGCCGCCGTCTCGGCGGCGACAAGATCGGCGATGCCCTCGGCCGCGGTCAGGTCGAGCTTGCCGTTCAGGAAGGCGCGGCGCGTGAACTCGCCGGGCTCGGCGGGGCGGGCGCCGCAGGCGAGCAGCGCCTCGGCGACGCCGGCGATGACCGCCGGGCCGCCATGCAGGTGAAGCTCCGCCGCGTCCTCGCCAGTGTAGCTGCGGGGGCCGGGGAACCAGAGCAGCAGGGCGCGGTCCAGCACCTCGCCCGTCTCCGGGTGGCGCAGCCTGCGGAGCGTCGCCCGGCGCGGCGCCGGCAGGGTGCCGGAGAGGGCGCGGAGCGCGGCCGCGCTGCCCGGCCCGGAAAGCCGCATCACGGCGACAGCGGCCCGTCCCGCGCCGGAGGCTAAGGCGAAGATGGTCTGGTCCATGCACGGACCACCCGGACCGCGCCGACGCAAAAAGGCGCAGAAAAAGGAGATAGGGGGTTTGGGGGAAAGGGTTCCCCCTCTCCCCCAAGGGCCACCCACGCCACGCCTAGCTTCCCTTCGGCGGCGGCACGTCCCGCTCCGTCAGCATCAGCCGCCGCACCCTGCCGCCGCGTCGCACATGCACCTCCAGGATCTCGTCCACATCTTCGGTGCTCCGTGGCCGGTACCAGACACCCTCGGGATAGATCACCATGGTCGGCCCGAACTCGCAGCGGTCCAGGCACCCCGCCATGTTCACCCGCACCTCGCCCAGCCCCATCTCCTTCGCCCGCGCCTTCATGTAGTCGCGCAGCCTCTCGCTGCCCTTGGCGGCGCAGGAGCCGCGCGGATGCCCGTCCGGCCGGCGGTTGCAGCAGACGAAGAGGTGCGCCCGGTAATAGGGTGGCGGGTCCGCCGGCTCTGCGGACGGAACCTCCGGAACGGGCGCGTCGGGCAAGGCGTCTCTCCACAGCATGGGCACCGGGTGCAAGCCGCCCCCGCCCCGCCCATGTAGCGACCACCCCCCATCGCAGCCAGGGTGCCCCATGGCCGAGCTCCCCCCGCCCGAGAACCTGCTGCGCCACGCCTCCAGCCCCTACCTGCTGCAGCACGCGGACAACCCGGTCCACTGGCGCCCCTGGGGGCCGGAAGCGATCGCCGAGGCGCAGGCCACCGGCAAGCCGATCCTGCTCTCCATCGGCTACGCCGCCTGCCACTGGTGCCACGTCATGGCCCATGAGTCCTTCGAGGACCCGGAGACGGCGGCGCTGATGAACCGCCTCTACGTCAGCATCAAGGTGGACCGGGAGGAGCGGCCGGACATCGACGCGCTCTACATGAACGCGCTGCACCTGATGGGCGAGCAGGGCGGCTGGCCGCTCACCATGTTCCTGACCCCGCAGGCCGAGCCCTTCTGGGGCGGCACCTATTTCCCGTCGGAGCCGCGCTGGGGCCGCCCCTCCTTCCGCCAGGTGCTGGAAGGGGTCGCCGCCGCCTATCGCGGGGAGGGCGGGAAGGTCGCGCAGAACGTCTCGGCGCTGAAGGAGGCGCTCGGCCGCCTAGCGGCCGCCGCGCCCGGGCCGCTGCCATCCACGGCGACGCTGGCCAGCGTCGCCCTCGGCCTGGTCCGCGCGACGGATACGACGGAGGGCGGCCTGGCCGGCGCGCCGAAATTCCCCAACCCGCCGATCTTCCGCTTCCTCTGGCAGATGCGCTTCCGCCTGCGCCGCGCTCCCTGTGCGGAGGTGGTGCACCTGTTGCTGCGGCGGATGAGCCAGGGCGGCATCCATGATCACCTGGGCGGCGGCTATGCCCGCTACAGCGTGGATGGCATCTGGCTCGTCCCGCATTTCGAAAAGATGCTCTACGACAACGCCCAGATCCTGGAATTGCTGGCGCTCGCCCATGCCGCGGCGCCGGACCCGCTCTACGCCGCGCGCGCCGGGGAGATGGTGGGCTGGCTCAGGCGGGAGATGCTGGCCGAGGGAGGCGCCTTTGCCGCCTCGCTGGACGCCGACAGCGAGGGCGAGGAGGGCCGCTTCTACGTCTGGTCCGAGGCGGAGATCGACGCGCTGCTGCCCCCCGCCGACGCCGCCCTGTTCAAGACGACCTACGACGTCACCCCGGGGGGGAACTGGGAGGGCAAGGTCATCCTCAACCGCCGCCGACATGCCGAGCCGCTCCCGGACGAGGCCGAGGCGACGCTCGCCCGCAGCCGCGCCGTGCTGCTGGAGGCCCGGGAGCGCCGGGTCCGGCCCGGGCGGGACGACAAGGTGCTGGCCGACTGGAACGGGCTGATGATCGCGGCGCTGGCCCGCGCCGCGGCCGTGTTCGGCCGGCCGGATTGGCTGGAGCTGGCGCGCGACGCCTTCGCCATGGTGGCCGGGCGCATGGCCGCGCCGGACGGGCGGCTGATGCACGCCTTCCGCGCCGGCCGCGCCTCCGCCGCCGGGATGCTGGAGGACCACGCCGCCATGGCGCGCGCCGGCCTTGCGCTGTTCGAGGCGACCGGTGAGGCCCCCTATCTCCGCCAGGCGACGGGATGGGCGGAGGCCGCCGACCGGCACTTCGCGGCCCCCGATGGCGGCTACTTCACCTCGGCCGACGACGCCGCGGACGTGCTGGTGCGGGGCCGCACCGCCGGCGACAACGTCACGCCCTCCGGCAACGGGGTCCTGGCCGAGGTGCAGGCGCGGCTCTTCCACCTGACCGGGGAGGATCGCTGGCGGATCGCCGCGGAGGCGACGATCGGCGCCTTCAGCGGCATGGAGCGCGGCCTCGCCGCCATGCCGACGCTGCTCGGCGCGGCGGACCTGCTGGCCGAGGGCGCTCTGGTGGTGGTGGCGGGCGACCCGGCCGACCCGCGCAGCCAGGCCCTGGCGCTGACGGCGCTGGCGCACCCGGATCCGGCGGTCGCCGTGCTGCGCACGCCGGACGGGGCGGCGCTGCCGGAGGGCCACCCGGCGCACGGCAAGGGCCCGGTGGGCGGCGCGCCGGCGGCCTATCTGTGCCGGGGCGGGACCTGCGGGCTGCCGGCGATGGAGCCGGTGGGGCTGCGGGAGGCGCTGGAGCGTTGAGGCGTCGAGTTGGTGGCCCTTGGGGGAGGA
>DASQVL010000173.1:0-2420 GCA_035640795.1 Crenalkalicoccus sp.
CAGCGCCTCCGCCCCCGCGCCGAGGGGGAGCGGCGCGCCGGCCGGCAGCGCCGCGTAGCTCTCGACGAGCGCCCTGAGCGGCAGGGCGTAAAGCCCGCTGCCCAGCACTAGCAGCACGGCGGCGAGGCCGAGCAGCCGCCCCGGCGCCGTGCCCTGCGCGCCGAGCATCGGATCGGTCTGCAGCGGGCTGGCGAGGCCGATCATGAGCGCCGCCGCCTGGCCCGCCTGCACCATGGCCAGCATGACCAGCCGCGCGAGCAGGCCGAGCCAGATGCCGACGACGCTTTCTGTGACGAGCAGCGCCGCCGCCTCCACCGGTCCGGGCGGCAGGGTGGGCAGGCCAGGGGCGAGCACCGGCAGCAGCAGCGCGACGAGGGCCAGCAGCAGGGCAAGGCGGATGGTGGCCGGCACCTCCGCCTCCCCCAGCCCCGGCAGCAGCATCAGCGCGCCGCCGAGCCGGGCCGCCAGCAGCACGGCGTGGAAGGCGAGGGCGGCGAGGTCCGCCTCCGTCACGGCAGCGCGCCGGCGCTGACGGTGCGGGTGAAGAGCGCCGCCGCGAAGCCGCGCAGCGCGCCCGCCATCGCCGGGCCGAGCAACAGCAGCATGACGCCGAGCGCCGCGAGCTTCGGCAGGAAGGCGAGGGTCTGCTCCTGCACCGAGGTCAGTGCCTGCAGCACCGAGACGGCGAGCCCGATCGCCAGCATGGCGAGCAGCGGCGGCGCGCCGAGCTGCACGGTGAGCCACAGCGCCTCTCGCACCGCGAGCGCGATCGCATCCCCTTCCATCCCCCCGCCTCCTGCGGAGCCCGTCGCGGCGCGCGGGCTAGATCGGCATGCGCATGATTTCCTGGTAGGCCGAGACGAAGCGGTCGCGCACCGCGACCGCGGTCTGCAGCGCAAGCTCCGCGCGCTGGGCGGCGAGCACGACATCGGTGACGCTGCCCTGGCCGAGCAGCGCCTGGGTCGCGCTGGCATCGGCCCCGTGGCCGAGCTCCACCGCGCCCTGCACGGCGCGTTCCAGCGCCGCGCCGAAGCCCTCGCCGGAAGGCGCGGCCTCCGGCGCTTGCACCGCGCGATAGGCGGCGGCGGCCTGGGCGGGAGCGAGGGCGGGCGGCATCAGCGCAGCGATTCGATGGTGCGCGCCAGCATGCCGCGCGTGGTGTCCAGCACCGCGAGGTTGGCGTTGTAGCTGCGCTGCGCCTCCCGCATGTCCATCATCTCGATCACGCCGTCCACATTGGGCAGCTTCACGTAGCCCTGCGCGTCGGCGGCGGGGTGGGAGGGGTCGTACCGCCGCGGGAACGCCCCGTCATCGGTGTCGATGCGGGAGACGCGGACGGTCTCCGCGCCGAGGCTGCGGTCAAGCCGGTTGGTGAAGGTGACGGTCTTGCGCCGGTAGGGGTCGGCGCCCGGCGCCTCCCCCGTGCTTTCGGCATTCGCCAAGTTCTCCGCCACCACGCGCAGGCGCTGCGACTGCGCCTGCATGCCGGCGGCCGAGATGCGGAGCGCGCGTTCGAGGTCCATCGGTCAGCTTCCCCTGCTCAGGACGCCCGGCCGAGGGCGGTGCGGAACATGTCGAGGTAGTGGCGGTGCAGCTGGGTGGCGAGCGCGTGCGCCTGGTTGGTCTCCGCCACCTTCAGCGCCTGCTCGTCCAGCGAGACCGCGTTGCCGTTCGGCGCGCGCTCGGCCGGCGCGCGGTCGCGGCGCCCGCGATCCTCCCCATGCAGCGGCGGCAGGTGGCCGGCTTCGGTGCGCGCGAGCGGGATGCCGGCGCCGGCCAGGACCTGCCGGAAGGACAGGAGGTCTCGCGGCCGGTAGTCCGGCGTATCGGCGTTGGCGATGTTCTGCGCGAGCACGCGCTGCCGCGCATCGAGCCAGGCGAGGCGGCGTTCGGCGAGGCCGACGGGGCCGGTCTGCGAGGGATCCATGCCCTGCCTTCTCGCGCGTGCCGGCGAAGAAAGCGTAAAGCGCGCGGGCAACGCCTGCTTAACCGCGCCCGGCGAAACTTGCCGCATGAGCGCCGCCGCCGCCATCCTCACCGCCCTCGCCCAGCTGCGCGGCACGCTGGACATGGCGCAGGCGCTGGTGCGGGCGGGACGGCGCGTGGACCTTGCGGGCCTGGATGCCGAGGCCTGGCGCGTCTGCGCCGCCATCGCCGCCCTGCCGCTCGACGCCGCGCGACCGCTGCGGGCGGAGCTGGAGACGACGCTGCGCAGCCTCGACCGCCTGGCCGCCGCGCTCGCCCAGGCCGGCTGACCGCAAACCCCCCGTTCCTGCGGCAGGAGGCCGCGCGATGATCCTCGATCCCGGCACCTGGCTGCGCGCCGCCGGCGCGGTCGCAGCGCTGCTACTGTTCGCCTGGCTCGCCGCGCCGCGGCTGCGCGGCGGCGCGGCCCTGGCGCGCGCGGGCCGGCGTCTCGG
>DASQVL010000174.1:0-4551 GCA_035640795.1 Crenalkalicoccus sp.
GGCGGCGGCGGCGGGAGGCGCGGACGATGAGCGGCACGCGACGCATGGCGCTGCTGGGCGGCCTCGCCCTTGCCCTGCCGGCGCCCGGCGCGCCGCGCGCCCAGACGGCGGCGGGCGAGCAGGTCGGGCCTCTCGCCTTCCCCTCGCCGGAGCGCGGCTTCGCCGCCATGGCCCAGGCCGCGCAGCGGCAGGACCAACAGGAACTGCTGCGCATCCTGGGCGGCGGCGCGCGCGCGCTGATCCGCTCGGGCGATCCCACCGCGGACCGCGCCGCACTGCGCCGCTTCGCGGAGGCCTATGCGGAGAAGGCGGAGATCCAGCGCCCCGCGCCGGACCGCGCCGAGCTGCTGGTCGGCCGCGACGCCTGGCCGCTGCCCATCCCCATGGTCCGGCGCAACGGCAGCTGGCGCTTCGACGCGAAGCAGGGCGCGCTGGAGCTGGTGAACCGCCGCATCGGCCGCAACGAGCTCGACACCATCGAGGCGCTGCACGCCATCGTGGACGCGCAGGACGAATATGCGCGCACCGCGGGGCGGCAGGGCGCCTTCCGCGCCTATGCGCGGCGCTTCTTCTCGACCCCCGGCACGCATGACGGGCTGTACTGGCCGACCCTGGATGGCCAAGCGGAAAGCCCGCTCGGGGCCCTCGCCGCGGCGGCGAGCGCGGGGGGCTATGGGCTCTCGCGCGATCCCGCCGACGCGCCGCGGCCCTTCCACGGCTACCTGTTCCGTATGCTGGAAGCGCAGGGGCCGCACGCGCCGGGCGGCGCGACGGACTACGTGGTGGATGGGCGCATGATCGGCGGCTTCGGCGTCATCGCCTGGCCGGCGCAGTATGGCGTCTCCGGCATCCAGACCTTCCTGGTGAGCCACGCGGGCACCGTCTATCAGCGCAACCTCGGGCCGGAGACGGCACGCCTCGCCCGCGGCATCACCGCCTTCGACCCCGGCCCGGGCTGGGAGAGGGTGGCGGAGTAGCGCCGCCGCTCAGCGCGGCGCGCCGGACAGCACCGACCCGGACGCGCGGAAGCTCTCGATCGCCCAGAGATTGGGCGAGGGGTCGGTGCGGATGGCACCAAGCCGCGGCGCGCCGAGATCGATGATCACGATCAGGACGAAGGTCCGGACGCCGAGCAGTAGGACGGTCAGCCGCCGCAGCGGCCGGCCGCGCAGCCCGAACTGGAAGCCGTACGTGCCCATGCCGCCCATCGCCTTGGCGCGCAGCCAAGCGGTGCCGATCGCCTGCGCCTCGGCCAGCGTGCCCTGCCGGCGTTCCTGGAAGCGCGTGTTGGCGTAGGCGAGCGTCAGCCCGGGCGGCAGCCGGCCCGTCTCATTCGGCCGGCGCCTTCTCCCCCGCCGGCGGGTGCTCCGCGGCGGGCGCCGCGCGGAGGCGGGCCTTCGCCGCCTCCCGCGTCCACTGGAACACCACGTAGAGCATCGGGATCATGAAGACGCCGATAGTGGAGGCGGCGAGCATGCCCCAGAAGACCGGCGCGCCCACCGCCCGCCGGCTGATCTCCGAGGCGCCGTGCGCCACGACGAGCGGATAGAGGCCGAGGATGAAGGCGAAGCTCGTCATCATCACCGCGCGGAAGCGGAGCCGCGCCCCCATGACCGCCGCTTCCTGGATGGTGCGGCCGTGCTCCCGCTGCTCCTTGGCGAACTCGATGATCAGGATGCCGTTCTTCGCCGCGAGCGCGATCAGCACGACGATGCCAATTTGCGCGTAGAGGTCGAGGGAGAGGCCGGAGGCGCCGATCGAGGCGATGGCGGCCAGGATGCCGACCGTGACCGAGAGCAGAACGGGGACCGGGATGGTCCAGCTTTCATAGAGGCCGACCAGGAAGAGGAAGGCGAAGAGGACGGCGAGGCCGAGAATGATGCCGCCCTGCCCGGCGGCCTGCTTCTCCTGGTAGGCCGTGCCGGTCCATGCGTAGCCGTAGCCGCGCGGCAGCGTCTCCCGGCTGATGCGCTCCATCGCCGCCAGGGCATCGCCGGTGCTGCGGCCCGCCGCCGGCTCGCCGTTCACCACCAGGCTGCGGACGTTGTTGTAGCGGATGATGGTCTGCGGCCCGAACTCGATGGACGCCTCCGCCAGCGCGCGCACCGGCACCATATCCCCGTTCGCGTTGCGGACGTGCACGCGGTAGATGTCGTTGATCGCCAGCCGGTCCTGCGCCACCGCCTGGATGTTTACCTGCCAGGTGCGGCCGAACTGGTTGAAGTCGTTCACGTAGGCGCTGCCGAGCGTCGCCTGCAGCGCCGAGAAGACGTCGTCGATCCCCACCCCCAGCACCTGCGCCTTGTCGCGGTCGAGCTTCAGGTACACGGTCGGCGTGTTCGCCGCGAAGGTGGAGAAGACGCGCTGCAGCGCCGGATCCTGGTTGGCGGCCAGGACGAGGGCGCGCATCACCGCCGCCATCTCGCCCACCGGCCGGCCTTCCAGGTTCTGCAGCTGGTACTCGAACCCCCCGGCGGTGCCGAGGCCGATGATGGGCGGCAGGTTGAACGGAATGACCTGGGCCGCGACCTCCGCCGTCTCCCGCACCACGCCGGCGAGCAGGCCATTGACGGTGGCCTCCGCCGTGGTGCGGTCCTCGAAGGGCTCCAGGGTCGCGATGAAGAAGGCGCTGTTCGCCTGGGCGAGCGCGCCGAGCTGGGAGTAGCCCGTGACGGTGCTGAGGTAGCGGATGCCGGGCAGGCGGCCGATCGCCTGCTCCACCTGCAGCGCCACCTGCCGCGTCCGGTTGAGCGAGGCGCCTTCCGGCATCCGGATCTCGACGAAGAAGGCGCCCTGGTCCTCCTGCGGCAGGAAGCCGGTCGGCGTCCGCGCGCCGATCGTCACGATGCCGAAGAAGAGCGCGGCCAGGACGACCAGGCTGAGGGCCGCGACCCGCACCAGCCGCGCGACGAGCGCCGCGTAGCCGTCCCGCACCCAGTCTATGCCACGGGAGATCCGACCCATGATGCCCCGCCGCGGCCCGTGATGCGGCTTCAGCAGCACCCCGCAGAGGGCGGGCGAAAGGGTCAGCGCGTTGACCGCCGAGAGCAGCATGGCGACGCTGATGGTCACCGCGAACTGTCGGAACAGTACGCCGGAGATGCCGGGGATGAAGGCAAGCGGCACGAAGACCGAGAGCAGCACCAGCGTGATGGCGATGATCGGCGCGGTGATCGTCTCCATCGCCTGCTTGGTCGCCTGGGCGGGGGTGAGCTCCGGGTGCTCCTCCATCGTCGCCTCGACCGCCTCCACCACCACGATCGCGTCGTCCACGACAATGCCGATCGCGAGCACCATGGCAAGCAGCGAGACGGTGTTGGCCGAATAGCCCATGGCGAGCAGCACGGCGAAGGTGCCGATCAGGCTGACCGGCACGGCGACCAGCGGGATCAGCGTGGCGCGCAGGCTGCCGAGGAAGAGGAAGACGACGAGGACCACCAGCACGAAGGCCTCGAACAGGGTCTTCAGCACCTCGTGGATCGTCAGGGTCACGAAGACGGTGGTGTCGTACACCACCTGGTACTCCAGCCCCTCGGGGAAGCGTTCGCGCAGCTCCTCCATCACCTTGCGGGTGGCGTCGGCGACGCCCACCGCGTTCGCGCCGGGGGCGAGGAAGGTGGCGATCAGGATCGCGGGCTGGCCGTTCGTCCGCGTCTGGATATCGCTGTTCGCAGCACCCAGTTCGAGCCGCGCGATGTCCCGCACCCGCAGCATGGAGCCGTCCGGGTTGGCGCGGACGATGATGGCGCCGAACTCTTCGGTGTCCACCAACCGGCCCTGGGTCTGGATGTTGAGCTGGAAGGAGGCGTCGGCGATCGGCTGCGCGCCGATCCGGCCGACCGGGGCGACGCGGTTCTGCCGCTGGATGGCGGCGATGATGTCGCCCGGCGTCAGGTTCAGCCCGGTCAGCTTGTCCGTCTCGAACCAGATGCGCATGGAGTAGTCGAGCGGGCCCAGCATCAGCGCGTCGCCCACGCCCCGCACCCGCTTCAGCTCGTCCAGGATGTTGATCGTCGCGTAGTTGCTGAGGAAGAGCGGGTCCTGCGCGCCGGTGCTCGAGCGGAGCGAGATGACCTGCAGCATGGCCGAGGATTTTTTCTTGACCGAAAGCCCCTGCTGCTGGACCTCGATCGGCAGCCGCGGCGCGGCCAGCTGGACGCGGTTGTTGACGTTGACCGTGTTCTGGTCGGGATCGGTGCCGAGCGCGAAGCTCACCAGCAGGGTGTAGCTGCCGTCATTGCCGCTGGTGGACTTCATGTAGATCATGTTGTCCACGCCGACGACCTTGCTTTCCAGCAACTGGCCGACGGTCGCCTCCACCACCTCGGCCGAGGCGCCGGGGAAGCGCCCCGTCACCTCCACCTGCGGCGGCACGATGTCGGGGAACTGCGCGAGCGGGATTTGCAGCAGCGCGATCAGGCCCGCCAGCACCGTCACAATGGCGATGACGATGGCGAGGCGCGGCCGGTCGACGAAGACCTTGGAGATCACGGCGGCTCAGCCGGCCGGCGCCACCGGCGTGCCGCCCGGGGGCAGCGGCTCCGCCGGCTT
>DASQVL010000175.1:0-7641 GCA_035640795.1 Crenalkalicoccus sp.
CCGGCCGGGTAGCCGACGATCAGCCGCACCGGCCGCTCCGGCCAGCCTTCCGCCCGCGCCACGGGCGCCGCCAGAAGCCCCGCGCCGATCGCGATCACGCCCCGCCTGCCCAGCATGGCCGTTTCCTCCGCTCCCGCCCCGGATGGTGCACCGGCCGCGGGGCGGCGGTCCACCGGCGGCAACCTTGGCGGAGGGCCGCTCGCGCAGCGTGAGTGGCAGGGGAGAGCACCGCATGACGCGCCGGGGCGGTTGCCTCAGCCGCCCTGCAGGAAGGGATTCGTCCGCCGCTCCACGCCGAAGGAGGATCCCGGCCCGTGGCCGCAGAGGAAGGCGATGTCGTCGCCCAGCGGCAGCAGCTTGCCGTGGATTGCAGCCAGCAGCGCGTCCTGGTCGCCATAGGGGAAGTCCGTGCGGCCGACGGAGCCGCGGAACAGCACGTCGCCCACCAGCGCGACCCGCAGCGCTTCGCTGACGAAGACCACATGGCCCGGCGTGTGGCCCGGGCAGTGCAGCACGGCGAAGGCCTCGCCGCCGATCCTCACGATGTCGCCCTCGGCGAGCCAGCGGTCCGGCTCCACCGGCCGCGCCGGGATGCCGAAGCGGGCGCCCTGCCCCGGCAGGTCGCGCAGCAGGAAATCGTCGCGGCGGTCCGGTCCCTCGATCGGCGGCGGCGCGTCGCGGCCCTCGGCGAGCCGCTCCCGCAACTCCGCCGCACCCGCGGCATGGTCCACATGGCCATGTGTCAGCAGGATGCGCGCGACGGAGAGCTTCTGCGCGCCGATGGCCGCGAGGATGCGGTCCACCTCGCCGCCCGGGTCCACCACCACCGCCTCGCCGGTCGCCTCCTCCCACAGCAGCGTGCAGTTCTGCTGGAACGGGGTGACCGGAATGATTGCCGCCTTCAGCGCCATGCGCTCCGCCCCCGGCTGTCCTCCTGACGCTATGGACATGGCGGCCCCGCGGCAAGCGGGGTGGACGGACCGGCCGCCGCGCCGCACCCTGCCCGCCGATGTCCGCCCATGCCGAAAGACGCGCCGGCGCCGCCCTGCCCTCCGGCGCCGTCTCCCTCATGCTGCTGCTCTGTGCCATCTGGGGCCTCAACATGGTGGCGGTGAAGACCGGCAATGCCGGCATCCCGCCGGTGCTGCAGGCGGGGCTGCGCTCCGTCGTCAGCGGGGCGCTGCTGCTGGGCTGGAGCGCGCTGCGCGGCGTGGACCTCCGCTCCTGGCGACATGACGGCACGCTCCTCTGGGGCGTGCTGGCCGGGGCGATCTTCGCGCTGGAATTCGTCGCCCTCTATATCGGCATCGGCTGGACCACCGCGTCCCGCGCCATCATCTTCCTCTACGGCGCGCCCTTCTTCGTCGCCGCCGGCATGCACGCCTTCGTGCCGGAGGACCGGCTGACGCCTGCCAAGCTTGCCGGCCTCGCCACCGCCTTCGGCGGGCTGCTGCTCGCCTTCGCGGAAGGCCTCTCCGGCCCGGAAGGGTGGCGCGCCCTGGCCGGCGACGCGCTGTGCCTCGCGGGCGGCGCCGCCTGGGCAGCGGTCACGGTGATCGTGAAGGCGACGCCGCTGCGCCGCGCGGCGCCGGAGGTGATGCTGCTCTACCAGCTCCTCGTCTCGGCGCCGCTGCTGCTGCTGGCCGCCCCGCTCTTCGGGCCGCTCGCCCTGGCGCCGACGCCGCTGGTCATCGCCGCCTTCCTCTACCAGTCCGTCGGCATCGCCTTCGTGAGCTACACGGCCTGGTTCTGGCTGGTCTCCCGGCACTCCGCCTCCCGCCTCTCGGCCTTCAGCTTCCTCACGCCGATCTTCGGCGTCCTGGCCGGCGCGCTGCTGCTGGGGGAGCCGCTGGGCCCGCTCTTCGCCGGCGGCGCGGTCCTGGTCGCTGCCGGGCTCTGGCTGGTGAACCGGCCCTGAGGGGCCGCGTCGCGGCCCCGGCAAGGCCACACCGATATCGGGCTGACTGCAGCCAGGCCGGGATCGGTCTGCGCCGGGGGGAACCGTCCCGCCCGAGTGCCGTTCCCGCTGCGGTATCGATGGGATGGGTCGATGGCAGCGCGCAGCACCCTGGCGGCACCCCAGGTGCAGCGCCGGTCGCTCATCGGCGAGGGCCAGCCCTTCCCTCTCGGCGCGAGCTGGGACGGCCTCGGCGTCAACTTCGCGCTCTTCTCCGCCAATGCCACCAAGGTCGAGCTCTGCCTCTTCGACGTGGACGGCGACCGCGAGCTCGAGCGCATCGAGCTGCCGGAGTTCAGCGACGAGGTCTGGCACGGCTACCTGCCCGATGCCCGCCCAGGCACGGTCTACGGCTACCGCGTGCATGGCCCCTACGCGCCGGAGGCCGGGCACCGCTTCAACCCGAACAAGCTGCTGCTCGACCCCTATGCGCGCGCCATTGTCTCCGACCTGCGCTGGGGGCCGGAGGTGTTCGGCTACGTGCTGGAGAGCGGCGACGACCTCACCTTCGATGAGCGCGACAGCGCGCCGCTGATGCCGAAATGCCGGGTCATCGACCCCGCCTTCACCTGGGGGCGGGAGCGCAGCCCCTCCGTGCCCTGGGAACGCACCATCCTCTACGAGACCCATGTGAAGGGCTTCACCCAGCGCCACCCGCTGCTGCCGGAGGATATGCGCGGCACCTATGCCGGCCTCGCCGCGCCGGAGGTGGTGGCCTATCTGCGCGGCCTGGGCATCACCTCGGTCGAGCTGCTGCCGATCCACACCTTCGTCAACGACCAGCGGCTGCTGAATGCGGGGCTGACCAACTACTGGGGCTACGACACCATCGGCTTCTTCGCGCCCGCCCGCCGCTATGCCCGCACGCCCGCCTTCGCCTTCTCCGAGTTCAAGGAGATGGTGGCGCGGCTGCACGATGCGGGGATCGAGGTCATCCTCGACGTCGTCTACAACCATACGCCGGAGGGCAATGAGTTGGGCCCGACCCTCTGCTTCAGGGGGGTGGACAATGCCAGCTACTACCGGCTGCTGCCCGACCAGCCGCGCCACTACATCAACGACACGGGCACCGGGAACACGCTGAACCTCTCGCACCCGCGCGTGCTGCAGATGGTGACGGACAGCCTGCGCTACTGGGCGACGGAAATGCGGGTGGACGGCTTCCGCTTCGACCTCGCCACCATCCTCGCGCGGGAGACGCACGGCTTCGACGAGGGCGGGGGATTCCTCGACAGCTGCCGGCAGGATCCGGTGCTCTCCCGCGTGAAACTCATCGCCGAGCCCTGGGACGTCGGCCCAGGCGGCTACCAGGTGGGCGGCTTCCCGCCCGGCTGGGCGGAGTGGAACGACCGCTTCCGCGACACCGTCCGCGCCTTCTGGAAGGGCGATGAGGGCCAGGCGGCGGAGCTCGCCGCGCGCCTCACCGCCTCCGGCGACAAGTTCAACCGCCGCGGCCGCAAGCCCTGGGCCAGCGTGAACTTCATCACCGCGCATGACGGCTTCACGCTGAACGACCTCGTCTCCTACAACGAGAAGCACAACGAGGCGAATGCGGAGGAGAACCGCGACGGGTCTTCGCACAACCTCTCCTGGAACCATGGCGTCGAGGGACCGACCGACGATCCCGAGATCACCGCACTGCGCGAGCGCCAGAAGCGCAACATGCTGGCCACGCTGCTGCTCTCCCAGGGCACGCCCATGCTGCTGGCCGGCGACGAGTTCGGCCGCACCCAGCAGGGCAACAACAACGCCTATTGCCAGGACAACGAGATCAACTGGGTGGACTGGGAGGGGATCGGCGAGGCGGGCCAGTCGCTGGCCGCCTTCACGCGCAAGCTGATCGCGCTGCGCCAGGCCTTCCCCGTGCTGCGTCGCGGCCGCTTCCTGGGCGGCGCCTACAACGAGGAGCTCGGCCTGAAGGACGCCACCTGGCTGACGCCGGCCGGGACGGAGATGACGGAGGCGCAGTGGGCCGATGGCAATATGCGCTGCTTCGGCCTGGTGCTCGACGGCCGCGCCCAGCCCACCGGCATCCGCCGCCCGGGCAGCGACGCCACGCTGCTGCTGGTGCTGAACGCGTACCACGACGTGGTGGAGTTCGAGCTGCCGGAGCCGCCGGCCGGCCAGCGCTGGCTGCTGCTGGTGGACACCAACCGGCCGGAGCTCGAAGAGCCGGAGCCCTTCGATTTCGGACACCCCTACATGGTGACCGGGCGATCGCTGCTGCTCTTCGTGCTGCGGCCGGAACGCGGCGGTGGCGCCATCCTGGCCGCGGCACGCGCCGCGCTGCTGGCCGGCATCGCGCCGCCGCCTCTGCCGGGCGTCTCAGTGTAGAATGGGGTGAGAGTGCAACCGGGACGATTTGGTGTGCAGCTGAGACCAATCGGACACCGTGGCTCTCAGCACGTTTTCGCGGTATGGACGAGTCGTTAATGTCTGCCTTGCGCGAGGGCCGGGGTGAGAACTGCGCTTTGCCTGATCGGCGTTGTGCTGCTGCTGGCCGCCATCATACCCATCCGGGCGGCGCTGTCAGATCGCTCCGAGCCGTCGCAGGTGGCGGCGAAGCGCTACTTCGACCCGATGCCCTGAGGCAGGCGCGGCGTTACAGGCGGAGATCGGCCTCCACGCGCACCTGAAGCCCCTGCGGCGCCAGGAGGTCGCGCAGCGCGGCAAGTCCGGCCAGGCCGCATTCCGTGTCCTGCTCGCCATTGCCGCCCGAAAGCCCGATACCGCCCACCACGGCGCCGTCCACCACCACCGGGAAGCCGCCGACGAAGACGGCGAATCGGCCCTCGAAGCTCCACTGGATGCCGAAGGCCTCGTTGCCCGGCAGGGCGGGGCCGGCGGGCGGGCGGTTGAAGAGATGCGTCGAACGGCGATGCCCGGCCGCGGTGAAGGCCTTGTTCCAGGCGATCTGCGGCCCGGTCGGCCGGGCGCCGTCCATGCGCTCGATCAGCAGCGGGTGGCCGCCCTCATCCACCACGCAGACCGTCTCGGCGACGCCGAGCGCGGCGGCGCGCGCCATGGCGGCGGCGGCCATGGCGTGCGCCTCGGCAAGTTCGAGCCGCAGTGCGGGCCTCATGGCGTGCCCTCCACCGGCTCCGGTGCCGCCGGCCTCAGCCGCTCGGCGAGCGGGATCCAGGAGACGGCGACATCGCCGTTCAGGAAGGTCTGGCAGGCCATGCGATGGCCCGCGGCGAGCTCGGCCTCGGTCAGGTGCTTGCGCTCCTTCGGTTTCACCGGATCGGTGTGCTCGATTCCCTGCTCGATCCGGCAGCGGCAGGTGCCGCAGAGCCCGCCGCCACACTTGAAGGGGATGCCGCCCTTGTCGCGCAGCGAGACACGGAGCAGGTTGCTGCCCTCCGGGGCCTGCACGACCTTGCCGCCATTCGTGACGAAGGTCACCTGGATCATGCGGGCGGCTCCAGCGGCGCGGGGGCGAGTTCGGCGCGCACGCTGCCGAAGCGGGTCAGGCCCTGCAGCTCGCCACGCGCCGCCTCCACCGAGGGGAAGCGCTCGAGGAATTTCGTCGGCACCAGGTTGGTGACCGGCGGCGGCGTCTCGTCCACGATGCGGAGCTTCGTCTCGCGCTCGAGCGCGGCGATGACGAAGTGCGCCTTGCACCGGCCGCCGAACAGGTAGTCCCAGGCCTCGACGGGGCGCAGGCCGTCCACCGCCTCGGTGCGGAACCGGCCGGGCCGGCTGGTCAGGATGACGTACATGGCACGGTCGGGCATGGCTCGGCTGGGCATGGCTCGGCAGGGGGCCGCGCGGCGGCCTCCGCCTCCTGCGTCAGGGTGAGGTCGTGGGAGAGCCAGAGCTGGCAGCAGAGCCGCCAGCCCTGCTCCAGCCGCTCGCCCAGCACCTTGTGCTCCTTCCAATTGGGCTCCGGCAGCGACTCGGCGCCCGCCAGGATGCGGGAGGCGCATTTGCCGCACTTCCCCATGCCGCAGCCGTATTTCAGGTGCGGCCAGGGGAATTTGCGGATGCCCGCGCGGACCACGAGGTTGGCGTTGTCCGGCACCTCGCCGGCATGCGCCTCCGCGCCGACCTGCACCGTGATGCGCGGCACGCGCTCAGGCCGCGAGGTTGAGCTCGCGGAGCGAAAGGTCCTGCTCCACGTAGTCGCGGTAGAGCGCCGTGGTGTAGAGCAGCCGCATCTCCGCCCCCACCTCGCAGATCTTCAGGCAGCGCCGCTGCAGCTCCGGCGTGTTCGCGTGCTCCAGCACGATCTGGTAGCCGCGCTCGCCATGGATCTCGTCGGAGACGATGTGCAGGTCGAAGAACTCCACCTCCTCGTCGGTGAAGCCGTACTTCTCGCGCAGCGTCGGTGTCTGCCGGCGGTAGATGGACGGCACCTGGCTCTCCAGCCCCACCACCAGGCCGGCCACCGCGACGACCGGGTCCTCCCGCATCGCGATGCAGTAGCACCAGGACTGCAGGGCGCGGGTGGTGGGCGACATGTTGTCCTCGTCCACGACGCGCGCGCGCGTCGTGCCGCAGGACTCCGCGAAGCGGATCAGGAGATCGGTGTGGCGGTCGCCGCCGATCTCCTCCTCGTACATGTTGGCGAGCAGGAAGTCCTTCGCCTCCACGTACTGCGCGGGCATGCGGGCGTAGACATAGCCCAGGTAGTCGGCGAAGGGGCCGACATAGTGGTAGTGGTTCTCCGCCCAGCGGGCGAGGTGGGTGCGGCTGAGCTTGCCCTGCGCCCAGGCGACGCTGAAGGGCGACTTGTTGGCGCTCCTGCCCTGGATGGCGGTCTCGAGCGCGGTGCGGAACTCGTCCTGGCTCATCAACGCGGTCATCGGCGTTTCTCCTGCGGGGGATTCAGTGAATGTGGCCCGCGCCAAGTGGCGCGAAGCCAGGGGAACCGGAGGTTTGCGCCCGGCGTCCGAGGGACCTTGATCCTGCCCGGGATCAGGGCCGCTTGTGCCAGGCACCTCACCACAGCAGCACCGCGGCGATGGTCGAGAGGATCAGGCCGGCGACCACCGGCCCGAACAGCACGCGCACCAGGTCCAGCACGGGCACGCGCGCGAAGCCGGCAACGGCGATCAGCGAGGACCAGGCGATCAGCGTCCCGCCCCCGGTCCAGACCGCGCCCATCTGCCCGACGGCGGCGAGCGCCGTCGCATCCATCCCCACCACGGGCCCGAGCGCGCCGGAGAGCGCGCCGGTCAGCGGCAGGCCGGCGAAGCCCGAGCCGTCGATCCCCGTGATCATGCCGGTGAGCAGCACGGCGAAGGCGACCACCACCGGGCTGTGCGGGATCATGTGCTGGACGGCGGCGATCACCTCGAAGAGCAGGCCGGGGCCCGCCGTGCCGGCCGGCAGGTTCAGGATCGCGCCGGAGGTCTCGGCGGCGCCCAGGAAGAAGAAGCCCGCTATCGGCAGCACGGTGCCCATGGCGCGGAAGGCGAAGACCAGCCCGTCGATCACGTGGTCCGCCGCGGTGTGCATGGCGCGCGCGCCATCCGCCGCGAAGCTCGCGACCAGCATCAGCAGCGCCGCCGTGCCGCCGACCAGCGCGGCGGCGTCGCCGCCCTTCAGCTCCGGCAGCCCCGCGACGAGCTTCGGCGCCAGCATGAAGCCGATGAGCAGCAGAAAGACGAGCGGCGTCGCCACGGCCAGCACGCCGGACCAGCGGGCCGCCGCAGGGGCCACCGCGGGGGCCGCCGCCA
>DASQVL010000176.1:0-13167 GCA_035640795.1 Crenalkalicoccus sp.
GATGGCTACCGGATCGAGGTCCTGCAGCGCCGGGGCCGGTATCTCTGACAGGGAGGACAGGGACGATGAGAGAGCTCGACCGCCGCATCCAGTTCCGTCGCCGCGGCCTGCTGCGCGGCGCCGCCGTCGCGGTGCCCGCCGGCGCGCTGGCCATGGCCGGCGCCGGCATCAGCGCCGAGGCCGCCTGGGCGCAGGCCGCCACCGCACTGCAGCCGAAGACCATGGCGACGCTGGTGCGCATGAGCCGCGACATCTACCCGCACGACCGCATCCCGGACCTGCACTACGTGAAGGCGGTGCAGCCCTTCGATGCGGGGGCGGCGCAGGACAGCGCGCTGCGCTCGCTGCTCGAGGACGGCGTCGGCCAGCTGGACGCGCAGGCGCAGGAGCGTTTCCGCGTCGCCTATCTGCAGGTGCCGGCCGAGGCCGACCGGGTGCTGCTGCTGAAGGGCATCGAATCCACGCCCTTCTTCGCCAAGCTGCGCGGCGACCTGATCGTCAGCTTCTACAACCAGCACGACCTCTGGCGGCGCTTCGGCTACGAGGGATCTTCTGCCGAGCATGGCGGCTACATCCACCGCGGCTTCGACGACATCGACTGGCTGCCCAAGGCCTGAGCGGGGGGAGGCGACAATGGCGACATTCGACCTGAACGACGACGGCGTCGTCGTCATCGTGGGCTCCGGCGCCGGCGGCGGCACGCTCGGCAACGAGCTCGCCCAGAAGGGCGTCAAGGTGGTGATCCTGGAGGCCGGCGCCCGCCACGAGATGCAGGACTTCGTCAACGACGAGTGGGCGAGCTTCGCCCAGCTCGCCTGGAAGGACATGCGCACCACCTCCGGCACCTGGCGCGTGGCGCGCGACTTCCCGAACCTGCCGGCCTGGATCGTGAAGTCGGTCGGCGGCTCCACCGTGCACTGGGCCGGCGCCTCGCTGCGCTTCGAGGAACACGAGTTCAGGGCACGCAGCACCTATGGCGCCGTGGAGGGCGCCAGCCTGCTCGACTGGCCGCTCACCCTGCAGGAAATGACGCCCTGGTACGCGAAGGCCGAGGATCGGATGGGCGTGACGGGGACGAACGACATCCCGCGCCTGCCAGGAAACAACAACTTCAAGGTGTTGCACGCCGGCGCCACCAAGCTCGGCTACAAGGTGGTGCACACCGGCAACATGGCGATCAACAGCCAGCCGCGCGACGAGCGGGGAAGCTGCCAGCAGATCGGCTTCTGCTTCCAGGGCTGCAAGTCCGGCGCCAAGTGGTCCACGCTCTACGCGGAGATCCCCAAGGGCGAGGCGACGGGCCGGCTGGAGGTGCGGCCGAACAGCATGGTGCTGCGCATCGAGCACGACGATGCGGGGCGCGTGACGGGCGTGGTGTACGCGGACGCGCAGGGCCGCATGCAGCGCCAGCGCGCCCGCATCGTGGCGGTGGCCGGCAACTCCATCGAGAGCCCGCGACTGCTGCTGAACAGCGCCTCGGCGAAGTTCCCGGACGGGCTCGCCAACAGCTCCGGCCAGGTCGGGCGGAACTACATGCGCCATACCACCGGCAGCGTCTACGCCATCTTCGAAAAGCCCGTGCACATGTACCGCGGCACCACCATGGCCGGGATCATCCGCGACGAAGCGCGGCATGACCCCGCGCGCGGCTTCGCCGGCGGGTATGAGCTGGAGACGCTCTCGATCGGCCTGCCCTTCATGGCCGCCTTCCTGAACCCGGGTGCCTGGGGGCGGGAGTTCACCTCGGCGATTGATGGCTACCCGAACATGGCGGGCATGTGGATCGTGGGCGAGGACATGCCGCAGGCGAAGAATCGCGTCACGCTGGACGACAAGGCGAAGGACGCGCACGGCATGCCGGTGGCCTCCGTGCATTTCGACGACCACGGGAACGACATGGCGATGCGCGAGCACGCCTATCGTCAGGGCAGCGCGGTGTACGAGGCGGTGGGGGCGACGCAGGTGATCCGCACGCCGCCCTATCCCAGCACGCACAACCTGGGCACCAATCGGATGAGCGAGCGCCCGCAGGACGGCGTAGTGAACAAGCGGGGGCAGACCCACGACATCCCCAACCTGTTCGTCTCGGACGGCAGCCAGTTCACCACCGGCGCCGCCTGCAACCCGACGCTGACCATCGTGGCGCTGGCGATCCGCCAGGCGGATTACATTGCGGGGGCGATGGGGCGGAAGGAGATCTGACGGTCGCCGCCCGGCGCCTTTTGCTTATCGAATGGGCATCGGCCCGGGCAGTGGCTGGACGCCGCATATGGCCGAAGCGCATGCCGGCAGTGCCGGCGTTGGGATGAGGAGTGCATTGCCCTGTGTCGCCGGCGAACCACCGGTCGGACAGGTCCCCGTGAAGGTATCGGAATCGGGATAAGGCGTCGTGAAGCCGTCCGTGAGCGTCTGCAGGAACGTCACGATCAGGCTCTCCTCCTCATCGGTCAGGCCGAGGTTGCCGATCGTCGTGTCGATGTTGTTCGGGACCTCGGGCATCGGCCAGCAATCCACCCGTTCCGTCGTTCCCGCCGGGCAGTGTCCCGACGTGACGGGATACGCGTGCACGTCGCGCGTGTTGTAGAAATGGACGAGCTGCTTCAGGCTTTTGATGTAGCCGTTGTGGAAGAACTCCTTCTGGAAGTAGGGTGTCGGGCCGGCCTCGGTGGTCGGACACTGCGGCGGTGTCATGGCGACGTTGCGCGCCGTCATCACCTGCATCTGGCCGTCGGACTCCGGCGCGTATTGTACCCAGCGCGAGTTCGGATTGGGGGCGACGCCATAGCCGCTCCTCAGGAATGTGCCGACGCCCAGATCCCTGTAGCCGAAGCCGTAGGGGTTGGGCGTGAAGCCGAAGGCATCCGGCGTGGTCTCATAGAAGAGAGGAAGCCTGGGATTCATCGGCAGGCCGAGATTGGCGTAGCCGAAGCAGGTGAACAGCGGCTGCACATCGGTGGGCTGGCTGGTGTCGGTTCCCGTCGTGGTCGAAGGGGTTCTGGCCGAGCCGGTCCCGGAGGTCTGGGTGCTCCCTCTCCCGTCGAGGTGGCAAGTGTTGCAGCCGGCCTTGCCGCGGAACAGGTCGTAACCGGCCATCTCCTGCGCCGTCAGGGTGTACTTGCCCGCCAGGAAGGCGTCGAATTTCGACGTGAACGGGCTGACCTGATCCGAGCGCTCGAACATGCTCAGCGCCCGCCCCCAGTGATCGAAAACCTGGTTCGCCCTGGCGCGGTCCTGTGGACTCAGCGGAATCGGCCGGAAGTTCGTGCCGAAGACCGCTGCTCCTCGAGGGGTGGCGCAGATCGTCCGGGTGCTTTCCGGCCAGTTGATGTCGAGCCCGTCCGGGCCGAACACCAGCTCATAGAGTGGCCGGTACTCCGCCTCGGAAATCCGGAACGCGATGCAAGCCGAGTCAGGGAAGCCGTGTTCCAGGGAATCGACCGGAGGGTGCTGCGCCTGCTCGGCGTCGGGATTGTCCAGCAAGTATCCCGTCGAGCGTGCGTCCCAGAAATTTCCGCCCAGGAACGCTCCCTGCGTCTGGTTATAATGGAGTACAGGGAAATAGGGCGAATAGGTGTATCGCATCGCCACCCGTTTCGCGGCCCGGAAGCGCAGCGTCCCCGGATACGCGGTCATCGTCGCATTGACCGACGGGATCGGCCCGCTGAAGGCGGCGTAGGGCATGTGGCAGGACGCGCAGGCCACATTCTGGAAGGGGGACATCCTCTCGTCGTAGTTGAACAGCTTGCCGAGGGTCTCGATGGCCTGATATCCGGTCCCCTGAAGTATTTCTGGGTTTCCTTGGAGCGGCGGTGGGGAGCCCACCAGAGTCGGTCTTGGCAATGCGCGCCACTGTTCGAGTGCTCGATTGAAGATGACTCGAACCTCGCGCCGTACCCTTTCCGTCTCGGACTGATTCAGCACATCGGGCGGGACAATGCCCGGAGGATACGGGTCATAAATCGGCATGGATTCGGCCCGGCCGTCGCGCGTGCCCAGGTCAATGCCGGAGCATATCAGGACGGCTCCGGAAATCACCGCGCAAGTTGCAGTTCCGCTCAGGAGGATGCCGCGCTTCATCGCTCACACTCCCGCCGAAAAGATCCCGATAGGAGTTCAGGTGCTCCAAAGCCTGCCGGCAACTGGAGATGGGTGCGGCGAAGAGGATGTCGAGGAAGGATCTGACGGTCTTCTCGCAGCAGCGGCTGGCGACGGCGCGCCACTCCATGGCGCGCTCAGAGGTTCTCGATGAGGCGCGGTTGGCAGGGATCCAGGGTGGGCAGGCGATGGGCGCGGCCGTGCACTTCGGCGGGATCGCCGGGCGGACACCGATGTCCCAGATCGGATCGCGGAAGGCATCGGAGGCCGGACCGCTTTCGCCGAACGCCCAGCCGCGCAGTTCGGGCAGGCGGTCGCGCAAGCCGGGCGCCATCGGCTGCTCATGCGGCTGGCCCGGCGCGAGGACGACGGCAACGGCGCGACCACCACGGCGGGCGATCACGCGGCCTTGGTCTCGTCGCCGCCACGGATACGGCCAGGCGCTTCCCGTTCCGAGCTATTCGGCCGCCTGGCCATGCAGGTCCGTGCCGTGGACAGCGGCCGGCGCAGGCTCCGCGGCCCAGAACAGCCGGTACAGCACTCCCGCCACGATCCCACCGACAAGCTGAGCCGCGATGTAGACCGCCACACCGTCATACATGCCGCGGGCGACATCCGGCCCCAGCGTGCGGGCCGGATTGATGCTCCCGCCCGTCAGGTCGCCGAAGAACAGGATGCAGATCGTGATCGTCATGCCGATGGCGAAGGGGGCCAGGGATCCGGCGGCATTCTTGCGGACCGCCGTGAGCAGCACGACCGTCACCAGGAAGAAGGTACCGACGCCCTCGAGCGCGAATCCCCCGACCTCCGTGATGCGCTGGAGGTCGAAGGTCGTGGCGCCGAGCCCATTCACCGGGCCGCCGAAGATGCCCAGCAGGCAGAAGCCCGCGACGATCGCGCCGAGGAGCTGCGCAACGACGTAGGACGGGATGTTCCGCGCCGGAAAGGCACCGGCCGCTCCCAGGCCGATCGTGACCGCGGGATTGAAATGGCCGCCGCTGATCTCACCGAAGGCGAAGGCGAAGATCATGATGGTGAGGCCATGCGCGAAGGCGACGGCCTGGACCTGCGTGGGGCCGAGCGCGGTCGCCGCGCCTGCGCCGACGAAGATCAGGGCGAAGGTGCCGATGAACTCCGCCAGGTGCGATTTCGGTGACAGTGCCATGGGTGCGATCCTCGATTTGAGATACGCCTGGGGATCCTGTTGCAAGGACCGGCGATCGAGGTGGCTCGAGGCAGGGTGCATGCGGGGCAAGTCGCCTCCGCCATCCGGGGCGACGCCTCCTGCCGTCCACGGCGAATGCCGATCACCGGCACCACATCCCCGACGGTGTGGCCCGGGCCGCGCCGGCCTGCGCGGCCCGGCGCGACGCTATTCCGCTGCGGCCCGGGCGCCGCGCCGTGCCGCGAGCGCGGCGCGCACACCGGCGCCGTAGTCGGGGTGGGCCTGGTCGAACAGCTTGCACTGCCGCTCCACGATGGCCTCCGGCACGCCCGCCATCGCGTCCGCGACGTTGGAGAACAGCCGCTGCCGCTGGCCGGCATCGAACAGCAGGAACAGCGCGCGCGGCTGGGCGAAGTCGTCATTGCCTTCGCGGTGATTCCAGCGCGCGGCATCGCCCGAGATGCGCAGCGGCGGCTCGGCCACCGATGGATCCTGCACCGGGCCGTTGAAGCTGTTCGGCTCGTAATAGGCGTCGGGGTTCCGCGTGTTGTTGTCGAAGAACCGCATCGCCCCGTCCTTGTTGTAGTTGTGCACCGGGACGCGCGGCGCATTCACCGGCAGCGCCTCGTAATGCGTGCCGAGCCGGTAGCGATGTGCATCGGCGTAGGAGAAGATGCGCCCCTGCAGCATCTTGTCCGGCGAGGCGCCGATGCCGGGCACGAAGTTGGAGGGGCTGAAGGCCACCTGCTCGATCTCGGCGAAGTAGTTCTCCGGGTTGCGGTTCAGCTCGAAGACGCCGATGTCGACCGGCGGGTAGTCCTTGTGCGGCCAGACCTTGGTCAGGTCGAAGGGGTTGTAGGGCGTCCTCTCCGCATCCGCCTCGGGCATGATCTGCACCTGCATCTTCCAGCGCGGGAAGTCGTGGCGCTCGATGGCGTTGAACAGGGCCTCGCCGAAGCTCTCCCGCGTCCGGCCGACCACCTGGATGGCCTCCGCGTTGGTGTAGTGCTTGTGGCCCTGCATGGTCTTGAAGTGGAACTTCACCCAGAAGCGCTCGCCGGCCCTGTTCCAAAGGCTGTAGGTGTGGCTGCCATAGCCGTTCATGAACATCGGCGCGGTCGGGATGCCGCGGTCGGACATGAGGATGGTGACCTGGTGCAGGCTCTCCGGGCTCAGCGACCAGAAATCCCACATCGCCGTCGGGCTGCGCAGGTTGGTCCTCGGGTGGCGCTTCTGGGTGTGAATGAAGTCCGGGAACTTCAGCGGGTCGCGGACGAAGAAGATCGGCGTGTTGTTGCCGACGAGGTCCCAGTTGCCCTCCTCGGTGTAGAACTTCATCGCGAAGCCGCGCACGTCGCGCTCCGCATCCGCCGCGCCCAGCTCGCCGGCGACAGTCGAGAAGCGGATGATCATGTCCGTCGTCTTGCCGGGCTGCAGGACCTTGGCGCGGGTGTATCTCGAGATGTCGCCGGTGATGGTCAGCGTGCCATACGCGCCCCAGCCCTTGGCGTGGACGGTGCGCTCCGGGATGCGCTCGCGGTTCTGGTGAGCGAGCTTCTCGATGAGCTGCCAGTCCTCGAGCAGCACCGGGCCGCGCGGGCCGGCGGTGAGGCTGTTCTGGTTGTCAGCGACCGGGGCGCCGGCCGTCGTGGTCAGGGCGGGAGATTTCGGGTGAGTCATCGGAATCGTCTCTCTGCCTGTTCTTGCACGTGCAGCCTGGGGTAGCGAGCGGGTTGCAAGCTGGGGAGGAGATCCGCCTTTCCGATGCTGTACTCTCGATGGATGGCACTCATACCATGGTGCAGGCCTTGCACGATGCAGGTCCATACGTAGGGCAGGTCCATACATGGCGCAGGTCCATGCATGGGTGGCCTGCGACGCGCGGTGGTCGCCGCGTGCGGGGGCGGTTCAGCGCCGCGCCAACAACCCCAGCCGCGCCGCCGTCGCCAGCCTGTCCGCCCGCTCGTTCATCGCATCGCCCGAATGGCCGCGCACCCAGCGCCACTCGATCTCGTGCGGCTTCGCCGCGGCCAGCAGGCGCTGCCACAGCTCCATGTTCGCCACCGGGTCCTTCGCCGCGTTCCGCCAGTTGTTGCGCACCCAGCCCTTCACCCAGCGCTCCATGCCGTTGCGCAGGTACTCGCTGTCCGTGTGCAGCACCACGCGGCAGGGGCGCTTCAGCGTCTCCAGCGCCATGATCGCCGCCGTCAGCTCCATCCGGTTGTTGGTCGTGGCGGGGTCGGCGCCGGAAAGCTCCCGCTCCGCCTCCCCGTAGCGCAGGATGGCGGCCCAGCCGCCCGGGCCGGGGTTCGGCCTGCTGCCGCCATCCGTCCAGATCTCCACCGCGGCGGGCGTCTCAGAGGCCAAGCGCTTCCGGCCCCCTGGCCTCGGCGAAGAAGCGCAGCTTGCGCAGGTATTCCAGCGGGTCCTTGCGCGTCACCAGCGCGCCCGCCGGCGTCGCCGTCCAGTCGTACAGTCGCGTCAGCAGGAAGCGCAGCGCGGCACCGCGGCAGAGCACGGGCAGCGCCGCCCGCTCCGCCGGCTCCAGCGGCCGCGTCGCCTGGTAGGCGGCCAGCATCGCCCGCGCCTTGGTCACGTTGAAGGCGGCGTCCGGCTCGAAGCACCAGGCATTCAGGCAGACCGCGATGTCGTAGGCGAGGAGGTCCGTGCAGGCGAAGTAGAAGTCGATGAGGCCGGAGACGCGCGGCCGCCGGTCCGCCCCTTCCAGGAAGAAGACGTTGTCCGGGAAGAGGTCGGCGTGGATCTGGCCCTCCGGCAGCGCGCCCGGCACCGGCCAGGCGGCGAGGATGGCGTCGAGCGCCGCGTCCAGCTCGGCGATCAGCCCGGCGCGCAGCGCATCCCCGGTGGCCCGGCAGCGCTCCAGCAGCGGCGGCCAGCCGGCGGGGCCGAGTGCGTTGGCGCGCCGTCCCGCGAAGCCCTCACCCGCCCGGTGCAGCTGCGCCAGCGCCGCGCCGAGCGGCGCGCAATGCTCCGGCCGCACGCGGCGCGGCCAGACGCCGGGGAGGAAGGTACAGATGGCGGCCGGGCGGCCGGCCAGCACGCGCAGCGCCGCACCGTCCCGGCCATGCACGGGTTGCGGGCAGGGCAGGCCGTGCTCCGCCAGGTGCTGCATCAGGCCGAGGAAGTAGGGCAGATCGGCCGGGTCCACGCGGCGCTCGTAGAGTGTCAGGATGAAGTCGCCCGCCGTGGTCTTGAGCGCATAGTTGGAGTTCTCGACGCCCTCGGCGATGCCGCGGAAGGCGAGCAGCTCGCCGAGCGCATAGTCGGCGAGGAAGGCGCGCAGCGCCTCGTCAGTCACTTCGGTGTAGACCGCCATGGCTAGGCCCGGGCGGCAGGGGACCGGCGCCCCCGCATCGCCGTCCCCCACCGGAAAGGCGCCGCCCCGCCCCGGGCGCGCATGGCCCGCCGCCCGGCCGTCAAGCGTTCAGCGGCGCCGGCAGCTTGAAGGTGATGCGCTCCTCCGCCACCGCCACCTCCTCGATCGCCAGCGCGAAGCGCTCGCCCAGGCGCGCCAGCACCTCCTCCACCAGCAGCTCCGGTGCGCTGGCGCCGGCCGTCACGCCGATGCTCGACAGCCCATCGAAGGCAGAGAGGTCGAGGTCCCGCCCGCGCTGCACCATCACGGCGCGCGGGCAGCCGGCGCGCCGCGCCACTTCCACCAGCCGGACGGAGTTGGAGGAGTTGGGCGCGCCCACCACCACCATCAGCTCGGCCCGCGGGGCGATCGCCTTCACCGCCGCCTGGCGGTTGGTGGTGGCGTAGCAGATATCCTCCTTCGCCGGCGCGTTGATGTCCGGGAAGCGCTCGCGGAGCGCCGCGACGATATCGGCCGTGTCGTCCACCGAAAGCGTGGTCTGGGTGATGAAGGCCAGCGGCGCGCCCTCGGGCACCGCGACCGTCCGCGCCTGCGCCGCGTCCTCGACCAGGGTCACAGCGCCCTCGGGCAGCTGGCCCATGGTGCCCACCACCTCCGGGTGTCCGGCATGCCCGATCAGCAGGATGTGGCGGCCGCGCTCATGGTGGTGCTCGGCCTCCCGGTGCACCTTGCTGACCAGCGGGCAGGTGGCGTCCAGGTAGAACAGCTTGCGGCGGCTGGCCTCGGCGGGGACGGATTTCGGCACGCCATGGGCGGAGAAGACCACCGGCGCGTCGTCCGGCACCTCGTCCAGCTCCTCCACGAAGACGGCGCCCTGGCGTTCCAGCGCCTCCACCACGAAGCGGTTGTGGACGATCTCGTGGCGGACATAGACGGGGGCGCCGTAGCGGCGGATCGCCTCCTCGACGATCTTGATGGCCCGGTCGACCCCCGCGCAGAAGCCGCGCGGGCCGGCGAGCAACACGTTCAGGCGCGGCAGATCGTCCATTGCATCCCGTCTCGGTTCTGACCGGAAGGCGCGCCGGATTGCCGCGCGGCCGCCCCGGCGGCAGGGTGGCGGCGCTTGATAACCGATCGCGCCGCGGCCTGCACGCCCGCGCCGCGGATATGGGGGGCGAAGGGGAATGCGGCGAGTTCTGCTGGGGGCGGCGCTGGCGCCGGCCCTGCTGGCCGGCTGCGGCGGGGAGTCGCGGGTGGTCGCGCCGGTGGCCTGCCCGACGCCGGACATCCTCTCGGACGGCGCCGACCTGACCGTGTACCGCCCCGGGCCGGTGCATGACCTGACCACGCTGGAATTCGACGCCCGGATGACCGGGCTGCATGGTGGCTGCAACCGCGGCAGCGGCGACCGCTCGGTGCAGATGCTGCTGACCGCGGGCTTCGCGGTGGAACGCGGCGCGGCGAGCGATGCGCGGCAGGTGGTGCTGCCCTGGTTCGTTGCGGTGGTGGACAAGCGGGACGGGCAGGTGCTGGACCGCCAGGCCTATCGGGACACGCTGACCTTCGAGCCAAATGCCAGCCGGGCGAACGGCGACAGCCAGCAGGTCCAGTTGAACCTGCCGGTCAGCGAGGAGCGGAAGGCCCAGGACTACCGGGTGGTCGTCTCCTTCCAGCTGACGCCGGAACAGCTGGAGATGAACCGGCGGCGGGGACCCCGCTGAGCCGGGCGAGCCCTCAGCCCGCCGCCGCCACCCCCTTCGGCACGGCGCCGGGCCACGCATCTCCCGACAAATGCGATGGCGGCGGGGCGTTCGGTTGCGCCGGCGCACAGGGCTCGCTATCTGACCATGAACCCGCAGATCCCGCGCGGGAGAGAGGGGTGCGCCTGCACGCAGGCCAAGCCCCCGCCGAAGGCGCAACCGGCCCCCGGAAACGCTCAGGCAGAAGGGCCGCGCGGGGAAGGGGACTCTGGAAAGCCCGGCGCCCGCTTGGCGTCGGCACCGACGGAGTAAGGCCCGGACGCCAGCGGGCCGAATCTCTCAGGTCTCGGGACAGAGGGGGGCCACCGTTCTGACCGCCGCACGACGCGGCAGGGAGGATGCGTGGCCGCGACCGAACCGCCTCACGAGACGCCGCCCCGGGAAACGCCGCTTGCCGGCCTGCACCGCCGGCTCGGCGCGCGCATGGTGGCCTTCGCGGGCTATGCCATGCCGGTGCAATACCCCGCCGGCATCCTGGCCGAGCACCTGGCCTGCCGCGCCGGCGCCGCCCTCTTCGACGTCTCCCACATGGGTCAGGCGGAACTGCACGGAGAGGGCGCCGCCAAGGCGCTGGAGGCGCTGAGCCCGGCCGACCTCGCCGGCCTGAAGCCCGGGCGGCAGCGCTACGCCCTCCTCACCACCATGGCGGGCGGCGTCTTCGACGACCTCATGGTCGCCAATCTCGGCGACCGCCTGCACCTGGTGGTGAACGCCGCCCGCAAGGCGGAGGATTTCGCGCTGATCGCGGCGGCGCTCCCCGCCGGGGTAACGCTCCGGGTTCTGGCCGACCGCGCCCTGCTCGCCCTCCAGGGGCCCGGCGCGGCGGAGGCGGTCGCACCTCTCGCGCCCGACCTGCCGAAGCTCCCCTTCCTCGGCGCCGCCGAGACCAGCATCGCCGGCCTGCCGGCCCTGGCCAGCCGCTCCGGCTACACCGGGGAGGACGGCTTCGAGATCAGCCTGCCCGCCGAGGCCGCCGAGCGCGTGGCCGAGGCCCTGCTGGCCCGGCCGGGCGTCGCGCCCGCCGGCCTCGGCGCCCGCGATTCGCTCAGGCTCGAGGCCGGGCTCTGCCTCTACGGCAACGACATCGACGAGACGACGAGCCCGGTCGAGGCCGGCCTGACCTGGACCCTCGGCAAGCGCCGGCGCCTCGCCTGGGACTTCCCCGGCGCCGAGCGGGTGCGCGAGGAGCTGGACAACGGCCCCCGGCGGCTCCGCGTCGGCCTGCGGCCGGAAGGCCGCCAGCCCGCCCGCGCCGGCGCCGCCATCCTGGACCCGGAGGGCGCCAGGCTCGGCGAGGTCACCTCCGGCGGCTTCGGCCCCTCGGTCAACGCCCCCATCGCCATGGGCTACGTCGCCCGCCCCCACGCCGCGGACGGCACCGCTGTCAGCCTCGAGGTCCGCGGCCGGCCGCTCGCCGCCCGCATCGCCCCCCTGCCCTTCATCCCGCACCGCTATGCCCGCGCCTGAGAGGACCGCCCGATGCCCGATCTCCGCTTCACCAAGGACCATGAATGGGTGCGCCAGGACGGCGACGCCCTGGTGGTCGGCATCACCGACCATGCCCAGAACGCGCTCGGCGACGTGGTCTTCGTCGAGCTGCCCGAGGTGGGCCGCGAGGTGATGTTGGGCGAGGCCTGCGCCGTGGTGGAGAGCGTGAAGGCCGCCTCCGACATCTACGCGCCCGTCGCCGGCCGCGTCGTCGAGGTGAACGCCCGCATCGCCGAGGACCCTGCCCTCGTGAACCGCGAGCCCACGGGCGAGGGCTGGTTCTTCAAGCTGGAAGCCGCCGATCCCGCGCAGCTCGACGCGCTGATGGACGAGGCCGCCTACGCTGCCTTCGTGGAGAGCCAGTCGTGAGCGCCCTCGCCGAGCTCGCCGCGCTGGAGGACCACGGCGCCTTCGCTGCCCGCCATATCGGCCCCTCCGAGGCCGGGATCGCGGAGATGCTGCGCGCGCTGGGCTGCGAGAGCCTGACGGCGCTGGCCGGGCGCACCGTGCCCGGCGGCATCCGGGGGGCCGACCTCTCCGCCCTGTCGCCGCCGGCGACCGAGGCCGAGGCGCTGGCCGAGCTGCGCGCGCTCTCCGAGCGGAACCGCCGCGTGAAGTCGCTGATCGGCCTCGGCTACCACAACACCCACACGCCGCCCGTCATCCAGCGCAACGTGCTGGAGAATCCCGGCTGGTACACCGCCTACACGCCCTACCAGGCGGAGATCGCGCAAGGGCGGCTGGAGGCGCTGGTCACCTTCCAGACCATGGTCGGCGACCTGACCGGCCTGCCGGTCGCCAACGCCTCCCTGCTGGATGAGGGCACGGCGGCAGCCGAAGCGGTGGCGCTGGCGCATGCCGCGCATCGCGGCAAGGCGGAGCGGCTGCTGGTGGCCGCCGACCTGCATCCGCAGACCCTGGCCGTGCTGCGCACCCGCGCGGAGCCGGTCGGCATCGCGGTGGAGGTGGTGGCGCCGGAGGCCATGGCGGGTGCGGTGGACGGCACCGTCTTCGCCGTGCTGCTGCAATATCCGGGCAGCACGGGCGGCATCGCCGATCCGCGCGCCGCGATCGCCGCGGCGCATGGCGCGGGCGCGCTGGCCATCATGGCGGCCGATCCGCTCGCCCTCTGCCTGCTGACGCCGCCGGGCGAGCTCGGCGCGGACATCGCGGTGGGCAGCACCCAGCGCTTCGGCGTGCCGCTGGGCTATGGCGGGCCGCACGCCGCCTATATCGCGGTGCGCGATCCCCTGAAGCGGCTGCTGCCCGGGCGGCTCGTCGGTGTCTCGCTGGACGCCGCCGGCCAGCCCGCTTCGCGGCTC
>DASQVL010000177.1:0-2045 GCA_035640795.1 Crenalkalicoccus sp.
CTCCCCCGCCGCGGGCGGCCACGCCCGGCCCGTGGTCGGCACCCTGGTCCGCACCTTCGGCGCCCCGGCCGAGGCGGGGCCGGCCCAGGGCCTGACCTTCCAGGCCGCCCCTGGCGCCCGGGTGGTCAGCCCCTGCCGCGGCCGGGTCGCCTTCGCCGGGCCTTTCCGCAGCTTCGGCGAGCTGCTGATCCTCGATTGCGGGGGCGGCGAGCATGCGGTGCTGACCGGGCTCGGCCGGCTGGACGCCGCCTCCGGCCAGCGGGTGCTGGCGGGGGAGCCGATCGGCGTGTTGCCCGATACGCCTGGGCCGGCCCATCTATATTTGGAGCTGCGCCGGAACGGCGAGGCGGTGGATCCACGGCCATGGCTGGCCGGGCGGGATTGACCGGAGGGTTCGTCTCGCTGTGCGATTAACCAGCGCTTCGCGGGCGGCGATCAGTATGATGGCCGCTTCGGCGGCCCCTTTCGGGCGGCGTGGCACAGGGATAGGGACTGCATGAAGGGCAGGGTCAGGACGGTAGCGGTGGCGGCGGCGGCCTTCATGGCTGGCGCAGTGGCGGGCCCCCTGGTGGCCGTGCCGGTGGTGCAGGCCGTGGCGGATGAGAGCGGCGGCCGCGCCGAGACCTATCGCCTGCTGAACCTGTTCGGCGACGTGTTCGAACGCGTGCGCGCCGAATATGTCGAGCCGATCAACGACCGGGAGGCGATCGAGAACGCCATCAACGGCATGCTGACCGGCCTCGACCCGCACTCCTCCTACCTCAACCAGCGCTCCTACCGCGACATGCAGGTGCAGACGCGCGGCGAGTTCGGCGGCCTCGGCATCGAGGTCACCCAGGAGAACGGCTACATCAAGGTTATCTCCCCGATCGACGACACGCCGGCGGCGCGCGCTGGGATCAAGCCGGGCGACCTGATCACCACGCTGAACGGCCAGTCCGTGCAGGGCCTGAGCCTGCAGGAGGCGGTGGAGCAGATGCGCGGCGAGCGCGGCACTACCATCAAGCTGACCATCCGGCGGGAGGGCGCCGACCGCCCGCTCGAACTCAGCCTGGTGCGCGACGTGATCCGCCCGCAGGTGGTGCGCTTCCGGATGGAGCAGGGCGACATCGGCTATATCCGCCTCTCCTCCTTCAACGAGCAGTCGGACGCGGCGCTGCGCCGTGCCATCTCCACGCTGCGCGGCCAGGCCCAGGGCGGGCTCCGCGGCATCGTGCTCGACCTGCGCAACAACCCGGGCGGCCTGCTCGACCAGGCGGTGCAGGTCTCGGACGACTTCCTCGACCAGGGGGAGATCGTCTCGACGCGCGCCCGCCGGCCGGAAGATTCGCAGCGCTGGAACGCCAAGCCCGGCGACATCGCCCAGGGCATTCCGCTGGTGGTGCTGATCAACGGCGGCTCGGCCTCGGCCTCCGAGATCGTGGCCGGCGCGCTGCAGGACCACCGCCGGGCGATCGTCCTCGGCACCAAGAGCTTCGGCAAGGGCAGCGTGCAGACGGTGATGCCCATCCCGGGCAATGGCGCCATCCGCCTGACCACCGCGCGCTACTTCACGCCCTCCGGCCGCTCCATCCAGTCGACCGGGATCGAGCCGGACATCGAGGTGCTGGCGCAGCGCCAGGACGCGACGGCGAACATCCCGCGGGAGCGTGAGTCCGACCTGCGCCACGCCCTGCGCAACGAGGGCGGGGTGCAGCAGCCGACCGGCGCCGCCATCCCGCCGCTGCAACTGCCCGCCGGCGTCGCCGAGCGGGTCAACCGGCTGCCGCCGGAGGGCTCGCCGGCCTTCGACCCGACGAAGCCGGAGACCGACTTCCAGCTGCAGCCGGCGACCCAGCTGCTGCGCAACCTCGCGATGGCGCAGCAGACTCCGTCGCGCCGCGCCGCGGCGCGCTGAGGCGCGCCATGGGTGGCGGGCACCGCGCCGGCTGGCGGGTGCTGTTCGCCACCTGGGCGGTGCTGCTGCTTGGCATCGCCGGCGGGGCGGGCGTGCTTGCCTGGCTCGGCCCGCCGGCCGCACCGCTGGCCGAGGCACCGGCCCCCGC
>DASQVL010000178.1:0-3173 GCA_035640795.1 Crenalkalicoccus sp.
CGCTCGACGCCGCCGCGCTGCCGCCCGCCGCGCGTGCCATCGCCGACAACGCGGCCGCCGTGATCGCCGCGATCCGGGCGCGCGCGCCGGCGCTCCGCATCACCCTCGACCCGGTCGAGTTCCGCGGCTTCCGCTATCACGTGGGCGTTGCCTTCACCCTGTACGGGCCGGGACCCACGGGCGAGCTCGCCCGCGGCGGCCGCTACCTCTCCCTGAACGAGGAGCCGGCGACGGGCATGACGCTCTACCCGGATGCCGTGCTGCGCGCCGCCCCCGTGCCGGCGCCGATACCGCGCGTCTTCATCCCGCGCGGCGCGCCGGACGAGGCGGCGCGGCGGCTGCGGGCGGAGGGCTTCGCCACCGTCGCCGCATTGTCCGGGGCCGACCAGCCGCGCGCCCTCCGCTGCACCCACATCCTGCGGGACGGCCGTGCCGTGCCGCTTTCCGAGGTCTGAGGCATGGCGAACGTTGCTGTCATCGGCGCCCAGTGGGGCGACGAGGGCAAGGGCAAGGTGGTGGACTGGCTGGCCAGCCGCGCCGACATCGTCGTGCGCTTCCAGGGCGGCCACAATGCCGGGCATACGCTCGTCGTGGGCGGGCAGACCTACAAGCTCTCGCTGCTGCCTTCCGGCGTGGTGCGGGGCAAGCTCGGCATCATCGGCAATGGCGTGGTGCTCGACCCGCAGGCGCTGCTGGACGAGATCGGGAAGGTGGCCGCGCAGGGGCTGCGCGTGACGCCGGACAATCTGCGCATCGCGGAGAACGTGCCGCTGATCCTGCCGCTGCACCCGGCGCTCGACCGGGCGCGGGAGGCGGCGCGCGGGGGCGATGCGATCGGCACCACCGGGCGCGGCATCGGGCCGGCCTATGAGGACAAGGTGGGGCGGCGCTCGATCCGGCTATGCGACCTTGCCGAGCCGGAGACGCTCTCCCGCAAGCTGGACGAGCTGCTGCTGCACCACAACTCCCTGCTGCGCGGCCTGGGCGCGCCGGAATTCGCCAAGCAGGCGCTGCTGGACCAGCTGCTCGGCTGGTCGCCGCGGCTGCTGCCCTTCGCCGAGGCGGTGTGGGAGCGGCTGGACGAGGCGCGCCATGCCGGGCGCCGCGTGCTGTTCGAGGGCGCGCAGGCGGTGATGCTGGACGTGGACCACGGGACCTATCCCTACGTCACCTCCTCCAGCACCGTGGCCGGCAATGCCGCGGCGGGCTCCGGCATCGGGCCGGATGCGGTGGGCATGGTGCTCGGCATCGCCAAGGCCTATGCGACGCGCGTCGGCGCCGGGCCCTTCCCGACGGAGCTGCACGATGAGATCGGCCGTGGCCTCGGCGACCGCGGGCGCGAGTTCGGCGTGGTGACGGGCCGTCGCCGGCGCTGCGGCTGGTTCGATGCCTGCATGGTGCGCCAGGCGGTGAAGATCGGCGGCGTGCAGGGCCTGGCGCTGACCAAGCTCGATGTGCTGGACGGACTGGCGGAGCTGAAGCTCTGCGTCGGCTACCGCGTGGCCGGACAGGAGATGCGGCGCCTGCCCGCTGCCATGGCGGCGCAGGCCGCGGCGGAGCCGATCTACGAGACGCTGGAGGGCTGGACCGAGAGCACGCGCGGCGCACGCAGCTATGCGGAGCTGCCGGCGGCGGCAGTGAAGTACATCCGGCGGATCGAGGAGCTGGTGGAGGCGCCGGTGCTGCTGCTCTCCACCAGCCCGGAGCGGGACGACACGATCACGCTGCGGGATCCCTTCGCCGGGTGAGCCTTCCCGGGGCCAGTCGGGCCTGCGCCAGTCATAATGGGGTCATACCGGTGTGCGTTTGTGTTGACACACAAACGCCCTCAATCGCCGGCGCGGCCTGCGGCCGCTTGGCTACGCGGCAATGGCCGCGGCGGCCATTCGGCCGCTCAGCCTGCTTCGCAGGCTGCAAGTCAGGATCAGGGCGGTATCAACTCCCCGCCAGCAGGTCCAGCGCCGTGAGCGCGTGCACCCGTGCGACCTGGCCTAGCTCCTCAACCAGCACGTATTCGTCCGCGCCTCCCATGTTGAAGGGCGTCGGCCCGTAGACCAGCGTCGGCAGCCCGGCCATGCGGAACCAGCGCGCATCGCTGCCGCCGACCCGCATGTTCACCGCGGCGGGCACGCCCAGCACCTCCTCCGCCACCCGGTGCGCCGTGCGGATCAGTTCATGGCCCGGATCGGTGTGGTTCGGCTCGAAGCGGCGCAGCACGCGCCAGCTGATCCCCTCCCGCCCGTCCAGCGCGGTAGCCAGCGCGGCCTCCGCTATGGCGCAGCTCACGCCCACGGGCAGGCGGATATCGGCCGCTGCGCGTGCCGCGGCGGGCACCAGGTTGGGCGCGATGCCGCCCTCGATCCGGCCGATATTCACCGTGACACGGCGCAGCACCTCCGCCTCTCCCGCGCCGCCCAGCGGCTCGGAGACCGGCCGCGCCGCGGCGATGGCCGCGGTCACCGCCTCCGGCGCCGCGACCGGCAGGGCGCCGAGGTCGCGCACCGCCTCCAGCGCCATGCACAGCAGGTCCAGCGCGTTGACGCCGAGATGGACATGCGCGCCATGCGCGGCCCGGCCCTCGGCCGCCAGCTCGATCCAGAGGAAGCCCTTCTCGCCGAAGCGCAGCACGCGCGGGCTGCCGGCATCGCCGATAATCACCGCATCGCCCTGCGCCTCCGGCACATGGTCGAGCAGCCACTTCGTCCCGAGCGGGCCCATGCTCTCCTCGTCGCCGGCCAGGGTCAGGACCGCCTCCCCGCGCCAGAGCGGGCGGTGCGCGGCGAGCAGGGCGAGTGCCGCGATCGAGGCGGCGATGCCGCCCTTCATGTCGGCCGCCCCGCGGCCGTGGAGCCGCCCGTCCCGCACCAGGCCGCCGAGCGGGTCCACCGTCCAGGACGCGGCCTCGCCCACCGGGTAGGTGTCGAGATGGCCGTTGAACACGACGCGCCGGCCGGGCGAAGCGCCGCGCACCCGGGCGACCAGATTGGTGATGCTGTCCGTGGGCGCGTGCAGCGTGACCTCCGCCCCCGGCACCGCCTCGGCGATCAGCGCGGCGGCCGCCGCGGCCACGGCGCGCGTGTCGCCCGGCGGGTTGGCGGAGGGAATCGCAACCAGCCGCCGCGTCCACTCCACGACGCGGTCGGCGCAGCCGGCGGCCGCGGCGGCGAACTCCG
>DASQVL010000179.1:0-10709 GCA_035640795.1 Crenalkalicoccus sp.
CACGCGCACGGCGATGCTGGCCGAGGCGGCGGGCGCCGGCAGCACCTTCAGCGTCACCTCCGTGATGACGCCGAGCGTGCCGTGGCTGCCGGTCAGCAGCTTGCAGAGATCGAGGCCGGTGACGTTCTTCAGCACCCGCCCGCCGCTGCGGAACACCTCGCCCTTGCCGTTCACCGCGCGGATGCCGAGGACGTGGTCGCGCATGGCGCCCCAGGTGATGCGGCGGGGGCCCGAGAGGTTGGCCGCCACCACGCCGCCGATGGTGGATCCCGCCGTGCCGAAGAGCGGGCCCGGCTCCGGCGGCTCGGCGATCAGGTGCTGCCCGCGCTCGGCGAGCGCGGCCTGGATCTCCTCGAGCGGGGTGCCGGCCCGGGCGGAGAGCACCAGCTCCTGCGGACGGTAGAGGGTGATGCCGGTGAGGTTGCGGAGCGAGAGGGTGCGCGCCGCCTGCACCGGGCGCAGCAGGCCGCGCTTGCTGCCGCGGCCCTCGATCGCCAGCGGCTCGCGCGCCGCCGCGGCAGCGGCGACCGCCTGCGCGATCTCGTCCTCGGTGGCCGGCGCCAGCGCCTCGGCCGCGCTCATGCCGCGGCGTGCAGCGCCGGGTTGTCCTCCAGCGGGAAGACTTTCGCCGGGTTCAGCAGCCAGTGCGGGTCGAAGGCCGACTTGATGTCACGCTGCTGGCGCAGCTCCGCCGCGGTGAACTGCACGCCCATCAGGTCGCGCTTCTCGACGCCGACGCCGTGCTCCCCGGTCAGGCAGCCGCCCACCTCGACGCAGAGCTTCAGGATGTCGGCGCCGAAGGCCTCGGCACGGTGCATGCTGTCCGGGTCGTTGGCGTCGAACATGATCAGCGGGTGCAGGTTGCCGTCGCCGGCGTGGAAGATGTTCGCCACCTGCAGGCCGTAGCTCGCCGACATCTCGCCGATGCGGTGCAGCACGCGGGGGAGCTCCCCGGTCGGGATGGTGCCGTCCATGCAGAGATAGTCGGGCGAGATGCGGCCGACCGCGCCGAAGGCGCCCTTGCGGCCCTTCCAGATGGCGGCCGACTGCTCGGCCGTCTCGGCGACCTGCAGGCTGATCGGGTCGAAGCGCGCGCAGATGTCGCGGATCCGGGCGAGCAGCCGGTCCTGCTCCTCCGTGCTCCCCTCGACCTCGATGATCAGCAGCGCCTCGGCGTCCAGCGGGTAGCCGGCATGGGCGAAGGCCTCGCAGGCATGGATGGCGGGCTTGTCCATGAATTCGAGCGCCACCGGGATGATGCCGGAGCCGATGATGGCATCCACCGCCTGGCCGGCGACCTGGTTCGCGCGGAAGGCGGCGAGCATGGCGCGCTGCCCCTCGGCCGCGTGCAGGATGCGCACCGTGACCTCGGTCACCACGCCGAGCTGCCCCTCGCTGCCGGTCAGCAGGCCGAGCCAGTCATAGCCCGCGGCATCCAGGTGCCGCCCGCCGATCTCCACCACCTCGCCCTCCACCGTCACCAGCTTCAGGCCGAGCAGGTTGTTCGCGGTGACGCCGTATTTCAGGCAATGCGCGCCGCCCGAGTTCATGTTGACGTTGCCGCCGATCATGCAGGCGAGCTGGCTGGACGGGTCGGGCGCGTAGAAGAAGCCGTCGCCGGCCACGGCGTCGGTGATGCCGAGATTGGTGACGCCCGCCTCCACCACCGCCAGGCGGTCGGCATAGTCCACCTCCAGTATGCGGTTCATGCGCATCAGGCCGAGCACCACGGCATCGGCCAGCGGCAGCGCGCCGCCCGAAAGGCTGGTGCCGGCGCCGCGCGGCACCACACGGATGCCCTGCTGGTGGCAATAGCGCAGCACCGCCGCCACCTCCTCCGTGCTGCTGGGCAGCACCACGGCGAGCGGCGGCTGGCGGTAGGCGGTCAGCGCGTCCGTCTCATAGGGGCGGAGGCGGATCGGCTCGGAGATCACGCCCTGGTCGCCGAAGGGGCCGTTCGTGACCAGGCTGCGCAGCCGCGCCGCGATCTCCTCGCGGCGAGCCAGGATCTCGGGCTTGGGTGCGGGCAGGGTGATCACGGATAGCCTCCCAGCTCTGGTGTCCTGCCACGGGGTCCACTGCCGTGACGGCGCACGGAGCGGACCGGCAGGCCACTGGAAACAATGCCGGTTTCCGGTCCGCAGGGCACCGCAGCTGGCGGCGAACTTCGGAGCCGGGACACCAGCCCGAAAATGGGCCGCGCGCCGGGGCCGGGCAAGTCGGGCGCGCTTGCCGGCCGGCGCCGCGGCGGCCTAACACCCGGCCGCCCTTCCGGAACCGGCCATGGCCCCGCTGCGACGCCTCCTGCTCCTCGCCCCGCTGCTCGCCGCCGCATGGCCCGCCGCCGCGCAGATCCGCGAGGGCGCCTACGAGATCGAGGGGCAGAACCCCGATGGCAGCACCTATGCCGGCACCTTCCTGCTGCAGACGGCGCCGAGTGCCGCCTGGTACGTCGCCTGGCAGGTGGGCGATGTGCGCCTGCTCGGCCTCGGCGTGATCGAGGGCGGGGTGCTCGCCGTGGGCTTCACCCTGGACGGCCGGCCCGGGGTCGCCGCCTACCAGGTGCAGCCGGACGGCACGCTGCGCGGCGTCTGGAGCACCGGCGGCGGGCTGGGGACGGAGACGCTGAAGCCGCGGTGAGGGGGCGGCACACGCACGCCTCACTTGCACGCCGCGGCGGCGCCAGCATCCTCCGCCGCCATGATCTTCCACCCGACGCCGATCCCGGGCGCCTTCGTCATCGAGCCGGAGCGGCGCGGCGATGCGCGCGGCTTCCTCGCGCGGCTGTTCTGCGCGGAGGAGTTCGCGGCGGCCGGGCTGGAGCCGCGGATCGCCCAGGTGAACAACACGCTGACCGCGACGCGCGGAACGCTGCGTGGCCTGCACTACCAGCTGCCCCCGGCGGCCGAGGTGAAGGTGGTGCGCTGCATCGCCGGCGGGCTGCACGACGTGATCCTGGACCTGCGGCCGGACAGCCCCGCCTTCGGCCGCTGGTTCGCGCAGGATCTGACGCCGGCGAACCGGCTGATGATGTACGTCCCGCGCGGCTGCGCGCACGGCTTCATCACGACGGCCGAGGACACCGAGGCGATCTACCTGCACAGCGCGCCCTATGCGCCGGCCGAGGAGCGCGGCGTGCGCTGGGACGACCCCTGGGCAGGGATCGCCTGGCCGGGGCGGCCCGAGGTGATCTCGGACAAGGACCGCGCCTGGCCCGATTTCGACCCGGCCTTCCATGGGACGGAGCGGCTGCGCGGGCTGGCCTGAGCAGCCCTCCGGGATCACCGGAGCGGCCCGTCACTGAGTTGGGGCAATCGGGGCCGGTCACCCGGCTTGCCGCGCGGCCGTGCGGGCCAGCGGTGGAACGTGACCAGGTCCATGCATTCCCGAAAACACCATGGACGTGGCCTCGGATGGACATGTGGAATCGGTAACTATCGAGCGGCAGTGTTGCAAGAAGAAAACACATCGACTGTGCATCGGACCACAAGACTCCCTGCAACGCCCGTATTGATCGGCCTGTTCAACATTCGAGGTTCACGCTGAAGGGCCGGTTGCACTTTTCTTGCATTTCAAAGGCCGCGCCAATTTGTGTCGTGCATTCATGGGCCATGCGCCACACCACCCGCGGTGCGCGCCGCGGCAACCCGCCGGAATGGCGGCGGCACCCGTTATAGGGAGCCATTCCATGCCTGATGTTTCCATGCCTGATGTTGAGAGCACCCGGATCTTCGCTGTCGCGCCAGCGGGGAGTTCGGCACCCGACAGCCTGACCCTGGACAACAATGGTTCGGTCTGGGTCGAGTACGGCAATGGTGCCAACACCACGGGGGCGGGCGGCAGCAGCACGATCGTGCAGTACGACACGCTCGGACGGGTGGAGAACACCTTCACCATCGCCGGCTCGGCGGACGGCCTCAAATTCGATCCGGTCACCGACGACATTTTTGTCCTGCAGAACCAGGACGGCAACTCGACGCTGTCGCTCATCGATCCGATGACGAATCAGGTGAGCGGGCCGCTGAACTATGCCGTCGCATCGCCGACCCGCGGCTTTGACGACGTGGCCTTCGTCAAGGGCAATGTCTTTGAGAGCCACACCAATCCGGCGGCGCCCGGCGACGGCGTGGTGGAGCTGCTCGACAACGGCCATTCGCCCTTCGGCACGCTGCAGACGACGCCGATCCTCCGCCTCGGCGACACCGGCACCGATATGACGACCGGCGCCACCAACGTGCCGCTGCCGGTCAACGATCCCGACTCCCTCAAGGCGCTGGCGGACGGCACGCTGGTGCTGACCAGCGGTCAGGACAGCGCCCTTACCTTCATCCACAATCCTGCCACGCCGTCCCAGACCGAGAGCTTCGTCACCCTGCCCGCGGGCACCGCCGGGCTGGACGACGCGATCACCACCAACGGCGCGACATCCGGCACCTTCTTCGTGGCGGACACCGCCACCAACCTGGTCTCGGCGGTCCAGGTCACCGGCCTGAACCCGAACGACGTCTATGCCTCCGTCGCCAGTGACAAGGGCATCGTGCAGATCGACCCGAACACGGGCGTCGTGACCCCCGTCGCCACCGGCTTTCAGTCACCGCACGGGATGTTCTTCGTTCCCGCAGGGAGCGAGATGCCCTCCACCGACATGCTGGGCACAGCCCTCAACCTGCAAGTGGCGGACCTCCACGACCTCACATCGCATGATCTGATCGACCGGCTCGACCAGCATCAGACCGACGACGGCAACATGGCCACGGTCACCGACCACCCGTTTGCCTGACGCGGAGCCCGTTCAGCCGGAGCCGCCTGAACGGGCGAAGATGCTCTGAAAACCAGGATGCAGAGCGGTTTCCGTGAGCGCCGGGCGAACGGAGACCGCTCTGCTGGCCTGACCTGTCTGGCGGCCTGACCGGCGCCGGTGCGTCCCCTGGTGTCCCGGACCCACGGGCCCGGGCGCATGAGGGGCAGGTCGAGGTTCCGGCACCGGCGGCAACGTCCCGATCCCCCATGGCGCCGATCCTCCGTTCCGGGACGCGGCTCGAGGCGGGGCGCGGCCTGCCCCCGGGGGCGGGGGGAAGGCAGTCCCGCCAACCCCTCACGCGCCGGAGCGTTCCCAACCGCACCCGTTCTGATCTAGCTTCCGCCGCCCTCCGGGGTTGGGGCCGGGACGGGCGTCAACACGGGAGCACCCAATGGCGAAGACCGGCATCGTCGTCGATTTCCGCATCAGGCCCGGCCAGCACGCGGCCTTCGACGCCATCATCCGCGACCACGCCCGGAAGACGCTCGCGGAAGAGCCGGGCTGCGAGCGCTTCGAGGTCTTCCAGCCGGTGAACAACGGCGTCCCGGACCTCAGCCGCCTCATGCTGGTCGAGGTGTTCCGCGACCAGGCGGCCTTCGAGGAGCATGGCCGAAACCCGCGCCTCGCCGAGGTCCGCCAGGCCTACGCCCCGATGATCGAGGCGCGGACGCTGCACGTCTGTACCCTGTAGGCCGGCCGGCCCCGGGCGGAGGCCAGGGGGTGGCAGGGGCGGCCAGTCGCGGCTAGGTAGCGGCCGCCATGGCCACCGTCCTCCTCGTCCTCCACCTCTTCGTCACGCTGGCGCTGATCGGCGTCGTGCTGCTGCAGCGGAGCGAGGGCGGGGGGCTCGGCATCGGCTCCTCCCAGGGCATGGGCGCCTTCATGAGCGGGCGGGGCACCGCCAACCTGCTGACCCGCACCACCGCCATCCTGGCGGCGCTGTTCTTCGTGCTCTCGCTCGCGCTGGCGATCCTCGGCCGCGGCAGCGGGCCGGCGCGCTCCATCCTGGACGTGCCCCCGCCGGCCCCGGCGCCCGCCGCCCCGGCCGCGCCGCCCGCCCCGGCGGTCCCGACGAACTGATCCCTCCGCCAGCGTGCCCGGCAAGGGCGGCCCGGCGGTCATCGCCGCCTTCATCCTGGCCTGCTGATGCTGGGCCGCAGCGGGCGGGCAGCCATCCCGGGGGGCGGCCGCTGCCCTCCTGACCCGGCCGCTTGTGCTGGCGGCCGGCGCCGCCGCATGCTCCTGGAAACCGGGAGGGAGCGCCGCCATGGAAATCGCCACGGCCGAGGCCGTGCCTGCGCTCGACCTGGACCCATTCTCGGAGGCCTATTTCGACGATCCCTTCCCGGCGCAGGAAGCCCTCCGGGAGGCCGGGCCGGTGGTGCGCCTCTCGCGCTGGGGCTGCTCGGCGGTGGCGCGCTACGCCGAGGTACACGCCGTGCTGAACGACTGGCAGGGCTTCGTCTCCTCCCGCGGCGTCGGGCTGCAGGACTTCGCGAAGGAGACGCCCTGGCGCTCGCCGAGCCTGGTCCTGGAACGCGACCCGCCGGAGCACACAAGGGCGCGGGCCGTGCTGAACCGCGTGCTCTCGCCCGCCGTGATGAAGACGCTGCGCGAGCGCTTCGCCCTGGCCGCCGAGCGCAAGGTGGCGGAGCTGCTGGAGCGCCGGCGCTTCGATGCCATCGCGGAGCTCGCCGAGGGCTTCCCGCTCTCGGTCTTCCCGGACGCGCTCGGCGTGCGGCAGGAGGGGCGGGAGCACCTGCTGCCCTTCGCCGCCGTCACCTTCAATGCCTTCGGCCCGGACAACGCGCTGCGCCGCACGGCGCTGGCCGGCGCCGCGCCGCACGTGGCCTGGGTGATGGAGCAGTGCCAGCGCGCGAAGCTTGCCCCCGGCGGGTTCGGCGCGGCGATCCATGCAGCGGTGGATACCGGCGAGCTGACGGCGGAGGAGGCGCCGCTTCTCGTCCGCTCGCTCTTCTCGGCGGGGCTCGACACCACCATCAATGGCATCGGCGCCGCGGTGTACTGCCTGGCGCGCTTCCCCGATCAGTTCGCGCGGCTGCGCGCCGACCCCGCCCTGGCGCGCAACGCCTTCGAGGAGGCGGTGCGCTTCGAGAGCCCGGTGCAGACCTTCTTCCGCACCACCGCGCGCCCCGTCACGCTCTCCGGCGTGCCGCTCGGCGAGGGCGAGAAGGTGCTGATGTTCCTGGGCGCGGCCAACCGCGACCCGCGGCGGTGGGACCGGCCGGAGGCGTACGACATCGGCCGGCGCACCAGCGGCCACGTCGGCTTCGGTGCGGGGATCCATATGTGCGTGGGCCAGCTGCTGGCGCGGCTGGAAGGGGAGGTGCTGCTGGCGGCGCTCGCCCGCCGGGTCGCCGCGATCGGGATCACGGGCGAGCCGGTGCGGCGGTACAACAACACGCTGCGCGGTCTGGCGAGCCTGCCTATCGAGCTGCGGCCGGCGTGATGCGGAGGGGCGATGCCCCTCCGGACCACCCCGTGAGGGCTCGGCGGCCTGGGCCGCCTTGGGGCGAGTCGTCGTCCTGTCCCGCGGGCAGCGCCAGGAACATGGTTTCCAAAGGCCTTTCGGTCTTTGGCGGGTAGGGGAGCTTGAGGGGGTCGCGGCACTGCCGCGACCAGCGCCCTTCCCCACAATCAAGACAGGGACCACCGATGCCGACCATCCTGTTCATTCACCCCGATGGCCGGCGCGAGCCCGTGGAGGCCGGCATCGGCGAGAGTGCCATGCAGGCGGCGACCGGCCATGGCATCCCGGAGATTCTCGCCGAGTGCGGTGGCAACTGCATGTGCGCGACCTGCCACGTCTATGTGGAGCCCGCGCAGCTCGACCGCCTGCCGCCGATGTCGGCCGAGGAGGACGCGCTGCTGGAAGGCACGGCGGCGGAGCGGCGGCCGGAGAGCCGCCTCTCCTGCCAGATCCGCATGGTCCCGTCCCTGGACGGGTTGGTGCTGCACCTGCCGGATCGGCAGAGCTGAGCGCCGGGCGGGGGAGGCGACGATGGGGCGCATCCTGGGCGCACTGGCGGCGGCGCTGCTGCTGGCGACCGGCGCGGCGCGGGCGGAGATCTCGGACGGCGTCGTCCGCATCGGCGTGCTGAACGACATCTCCGGCGTCTTCCGCGACTACAACGGGCCGGGCTCGGTCGAGGCGGCACGCATGGCGGCCGAGGACTTCGCCGGTGGGGGCAAGGGCATCCGCGTGGAGGTCATCGCCGGCGACCACCAGAACAAGGCCGATATCGGCTCCGCCCTGGTGCGCCGCTGGCTCGACCTCGATAGCGTGGACGCGGTGGTGGACGTGCCGAACTCGGCGGTCGGGCTCGCGGTGAACGAGGCGCTGCGCAACTCCCGCGCCGCCTTCCTCGCCTCCTCCACCGCCTCCTCCGACCTCACGGGCCGCGCCTGCTCGCCCAACACCGTGCAGTGGGTGACCGATACCTGGGCAATCGCGCATTCGACCGCCGCCGCCATGCTGCGCCAGGGCGGCGACAGCTGGTACTTCCTCGCGGTGGACTACGCGCTCGGCCAGGCGATCGTCCGCGACGCGACGGCGGCGATCGAGGCGAGCGGTGGCCGGGTGCTGGGCGCGGCGCGGCACCCGCTCGGCACGGCGGATTTCTCCGCCTTCCTGCTGCAGGCCCAGGCGAGCCGGGCCAAGGTGATCGGCCTGGCCAATGCCGGGCCGGACACGGCGAATGCCGTGAAGCAGGCGGGCGAGTTCGGGCTGCGGCGCGGCGGGCAGTCGCTGGTCGGCATGCTGATGTTCGTCAACGACGTCGCGGCGATGGGCCTGAAGACCGCACAGGGGCTGCTGCTGACCGAGGCCTTCTACTGGGACATGGACGAGGGCACGCGCGCCTGGAGCCGCCGCTTCGCCGAGCGCATGGGCGGGAAGATGCCAAGCGCCAACCAGGCGGGCGTCTACAGCGCGACGCTCGCCTATCTGCGGGCCGTGGCGGCGGCCGGCAGCGATGATGCACGGGCGGCACTGCCGGCGATGCGCCGGGCGCCCTTCCGCGACCCGCTGTTCGGCGAGGTGACGGTGCGGCCGGACGGCCGCGCGGTACACGCCATGCACCTGTTCGAGGTGAAGGCGCCGGAGGAGAGCCGCGGGCCGTGGGACTTCTACCGCCTGGTCCGGACGGTGCCGGGGGAGGAGGCGTTCCGGCCGATGGCGGAGGGGGGCTGCCCGCTGGTGCGGTAGCGGGGCCGCCCCCCGGCTTCGGACAAATCGCCGGCCCGGCTTGCGCCGGGCGTCGGGCCGCGCTCCGGGCACCCGGCGAAGAAGTGCCGCATCTTCGCCGGGTCCCGGGTCGCCGAGGGCAGGGCGCCTTCGGCGCCGCTGCGCGCCCCTGACCGCGGCTGCACGCGGCCCGCTCCGGACCTTAATCGGGACGGGGAAACGGCCCTGCTTGCAGCCGAACAGGGAAACCGGGTTTTGCCTGGCGCGGGGCGGTTGGGCCGCGACTCGGATGGAGGGGCGCCCTAATACCGCCGCATCAACCCGATCAGCCGCCCCTGCACCTTGACCCGGTCCGGCCCGAAGATCCGCGTCTCGTATCGCGGGTTCGCCGCCTCCAGCGCGATCGAGTTGCCGCGCCGGCGCAGCCGCTTCAGCGTCACCTCGTTCTCGTCCACCAGCGCCACCACGACGTCGCCATTCTCGGCCGTCTCGCCTCGGCGGATGATCACCGTATCCCCGTCCAGGATCCCGGCCTCCACCATCGAATCGCCGGCGACCTCCAGCGCATAGTGCTCGCCGCTGCCCAACAGCGTCGCCGGCACCTCCACGCTGCTGCCGGCATCGCGCAGCGCCTCGATCGGCAGGCCCGCGGCGATCCGCCCATAGAGCGGCAACTGCACCGCCGCCGCCTCGTTCGCCGCCTTCACGCCGGACAGGTTGGCCGCGAAATTGCCGCGGATGACGTTGGGCGCGAAGCCGGAGGGGGCGGCGGGCGCCGGCGCGGGCTCCGGCCGCCGCGGCGTCAGCGCATCGGGCAGCCGGATCACCTCCAGCGCCCGGGCGCGGTGGGCGCGGCGGCGCAGAAAGCCCCGCTCCTCCAGCGCCGTGATCAGGCGATGGATGCCGGACTTCGATTTCAGCTTCAGCGCGTCCTTCATCTCCTCGAAGGATGGGGAGAAGCCTGTGGTGCGCAGATGCTTGTCGATGAAGAGCAGCAGCTCATGCTGCTTGCGCGTGAGCACCTGAGGTCTCCTCCGCCCTTGGCCCCCCGATCGCTCTCCGGACCCCTGGCCCGGAGGTATGCGAACAAAGGGGCAACCGCCCCGAGCGCGTTCTAGATAGGTTCCAGGCTGGCGTCAAATCTTTTCCACCGCCGCCTCAGCCCATGGCGCGATCTCAGATGCCGAGATCGCCGAGCGGGATCACCTCCACCGGCGCACCCTCCGGCAGGGCCGGCGCATGGGGCGGGCGCAGGACCAGCGCATCCGCCCGGGCCAGGGTCTTCAGCATGGAACTGTCCTGCACCGGGAAAGGCGTGGCGACCAGCGCTCCGTCCGGCGCGGTCGCAAGCCGCGCCCGCAGGTGGTCGAAGCGGCGGTCATTGGCGGGAAGGGCGGCGCCGGCCCGCGCCGCCACCGTGCGCGGCGCCGCGCCGGGCAGGCCGGAGAGCCGCTCCAGCGCCGGCACCAGGAACACCACGCCGCAGACCAGCGTCGAGACCGGGTTGCCCGGCAGGCCGAGCACCGGCGTCTGGCCGAGCCGCCCCCAGATCAGCGGCTTCCCCGGCCGCATGGCGATCTGCCAGAAGTCGAGCGCGAAGCCCTGCGGCCCGAGCGCCGCCTGCACCAGGTCGTGGTCGCCGACGCTGGCACCGCCGGTGGTGACCAGAAGGTCGCAGGCGCGCGCTGCCGCCGCGGCCTC
>DASQVL010000180.1:0-2321 GCA_035640795.1 Crenalkalicoccus sp.
AGCCTTGAAAGCCTCGCCATCCTCGGCGACGTTCCCCGTCATTGCGGACGGGAGGGAACGCAGAATGGATCGCCGCAGCTTGCTACGTGCCTCAACCGCTGCCTCGCTCTGGGCTGCGCTCCCCGCGGACCTGTTCGCCCAGTCCGCCGCGCCCGCGGCTGGCCCGGCGGACTGGGATGCCGGCAGCCTGCGGCACCTGCTGCCGACGGTCAGCGACACCCGGATGATCATCAAGGCGTCCTTCGCCTCGGCCCTGGCGGGACCGCCGCTGCTGCACGTCGGAGACCAGCGGGTCCGGGGCCGCATGGGCGACACGCGCGGCGAGATGTGGTCCTTCCTGGCCACTGGCCTCCAGCCGGGCCGCCGCTACACGCTGTCGCTGGCGAGCGATGGCGGGCAGGCCCTCTGCGCGCCCTGGGACCTCGCCACCTTCCCCGCGCCCGATGCAAGGCCGGAACGCCTGCGCGTCCTGTTCTACACCTGCGCCGGCGGGCATGAGGCGATGGGCTTCCTGCCGCCTGCGGTCCGCAACCGCCTGCTGCGCCGGGCCCTGTCCTTCCGCCCCGATGCGGCGGTGGCCAATGGCGATCACGTGTACTGGGACCTGCTGGCGCCACGGGGATCGCCGCAGCTCGGTGCCTCACCGCAGGCGAGGGAGATCGCAGGCAGCTTCGACCGCTCCGCGGTCGTCTTCGGATCGGACAACGAGACCGTGCTGAAGCGCGCGGCCGGGCCGCAGATCGTGCCGGTCTACGGCACGGATTTCCGCTCCACCCCCGTGTTCTTCATCCAGGATGACCACGACTATTTCGACAACGACGAGGCGACCGACGAGGCCGTCACCTTCCCGCCGGACCACTTCATGGCGGAGCTCGCGCGGGCCAGCCAGTCCCTCTACTACCCGGAATTCCTGCCCGACCAGGGCCGCCCGGCCGGACTGGCGGGCGCGTCGCACGAGGGCCGCGCACTGCCGATCTCCGAGAGCTTCGGCACCCTGCGCTACGGCACCCTCGCCGAGATCCTGCTCTACACCGTGCGCCGGACCATGACCCTGGCGGGGCCGACGGCCGTGTTCCTGGACCCGCAGGTCGAGGCTTGGCTGCAGCACAGGATGGCGGCGCCGGAGGTCGCCCATGTGGTCAACGTGCCCTCGAACCCGCCTGGCTGGAGCGCCGGCAAGTGGGGCGAGTGGTACCCGGACGTGCTCGGGGCGGACGGAGAACTTACCATCGAGAAGCCGAAGCCCTACTGGCAGACCGGCTGGTTGCACCAGCACGATCGGCTCATGCGGGCGATCTCGTCCATGCCGGGTCGCGTGCCCCTGGTGATGAGCGGCGATCTGCATGCGCTGGCGCTGGGGCGCATGCTGGGCAGCGGCAGGCTCGATCTCTCCGCCAATCCCGTCGTCGTGGCGCTGAACGGGCCTGTGGGCACCAGCGCCACCGGCTGGCCCTCGGTGTTCCGAGGCATCGGTCCGAGGCCTTCGCGCACTCTCCGGATGGAGGAGCAGGTGAAGCCGATCGAGCAGCATGGCTTCACCCTCGCTGACTTCATGCCGGACCGGATCGTCCTCCGCCTGTTCAAATGGGACGTGAAGACGCAGCCGGTCGAGGCAATCGACGGGCTTGAGCCGTTCCACACCGCCGAGCTGCCGCGGCGGTCCTGACAGCCCTTCGGGGGAGATTCCGCCGTAGGCGTAGGTTCCGGCCTGGCCCCGGAGCTTACGGACCAGGACACGGCCGAAGTGTCGGTGTCGTCGGTTCGGCAGGGCGCAGGAAATCGCCCCCCGAACAGGTCTGTGCAAATGAACCGGACAAACTGACCCGACGCATTCGCCCGGGGGCGTCGGTTGGCGGCGCATTGCAGCCGTAGCCATTTGGCGCCGGTTCGGAGTAACGGCGTAACCACGGTCCGACAGCTTGCTCGCTGCGCGAGGCCACTTGCCGGGCGGTGCCTGGCCACGTGGCCGTAACGGCAGTCCTTCATCGAGTGGAGCGAGGACCGCATGAAAATCCTGATGGCTTCGACGCCGGCGATGGGCCACTTCAATCCGCTGATTGCGATCGGGCGCATGTTGATGGCCGAGGGCCATGAACTCGTCTGCCTGTCCGGGACCTGGCTGCGAAACAAGATCGAAGCCTCCGGGGCGCAGTTCCGGGCGTTCTCGCCTGAAGCGGACATCGATCTGCGGGACATCCTGGCAGTGGCGCCGGAACTGGCGGCGATCCCGCCCGGGCTGGAATGGCTGCGCGTTGCGATCGAACGCTTCTTCATCGACCGGATCGCCGCGCAACACGCCAGCATGACGGAGGTCCTGCGGG
>DASQVL010000181.1:0-2526 GCA_035640795.1 Crenalkalicoccus sp.
CCTTGGGGGAGGAAGGGAACTTCCCCAAACCCCCACCATCCTTTTTCTGATCCTTTCTCCAAAGCGCTTGCCCGGTCCGCCTGGAAGACTCCCAGCCAACCTGTTTTTCTGTTCGGTTGAGAAGGGCCGTTTCTCCGTCCCGGCCAAGATCCCAGGCGAGCACGGCCCGACGCTCGACCAAAGCCGGGCCCGCCCTCACCCCTCCGGCACCGCCTGTGACAGCCGCCCGCCCAGCCGCACCGGCGCGATGCTCCGCGCCAGCCCCGTTGCATCCTCCGTCACCACGAAGACGCCGCAGAGCGTCGCCTCCCCCTCCGCCGGCGCCAGCCGCTCCCCCGGCACCTTGCGCCAGAAGCGCAGGGACGCCGGGCCCTTCTGCATGCCGATCACGCTGTCATAGTCGCCGCACATTCCGGCATCGGTCACATAGGCGGTGCCGCCCGGCAGCACCTGGTGGTCCGCCGAGGGCACATGCGTATGCGTGCCCACCACCAGCGAGACCATGCCGTCGAAGCTGTGCCCGAACGCCTGCTTCTCGGAGGACGCCTCGGCGTGGAAATCCACTACCGCCGCCTGGATCGTCCCGCCCAACCGGTGCTTCGCCAGCTCCGCCTGCACGCCGCGGAAAGGATCGTCCAGCGCCTCCATGAACAGCCGCCCCATGGCGTTCACCACCAGCGCCCGGCGGCCGCCGGCGACCTCGGCCAGGTAGGCGCCGTGCCCCGGCGTGCCGGGCGGGTAGTTGATCGGGCGGAGGACGCGCGGCTCGGTCTCGAGAAAGGGGATGATCTCCTTGCGGTCCCAGGTGTGGTTGCCGAGGGTGATGATGTCCGCCCCCGCCTCCAGCATCGCCCGCGCCATGTCGGGCGCCAGGCCGAAACCGTGCGAGGCGTTCTCGCCATTCACCACGACGAGTTCGGCACCGAGGCGCGCGCGCAGCCCCGGCAGCCGCTCCGTCACCGCATCGCGGCCGCTGCGGCCGACCACGTCGCCCAGGAACAGGATGCGCAACCGCTCAGCCTCCGCACTCGACGATGCCGGCCTCGGTCGCCACCCGCGGCAGCAGCGCGTCCTCCGGCCCCGCCGGCACCTCCAGGACCTCCTGCGCCGCATAGGCGACGCCGAGCACGACGGCGCCCGGCAGCGCCGCCAGCGTCCGGTCGTAGAAGCCGCCGCCATAGCCGAGGCGCCGGCCGGCACGGTCGAAGGCGAGCAGCGGCACCAGCAGCATATCGGGCGTCACGACCTCGCCGGAGAGGGGCTGGCACGTGCCGAGCGGGCCCCTGCCGAGCTCCTCGCCGAAGCGCCAGCGCCGGAAGCTCAGCGGCGCCCCGCGCCTTGGCGTGACCGGCAGCGCCAGCGCGTGGCCGCGCACCTCGAGCGCCCGCAGCAGCGGGCGGATGTCGATTTCGCTGCCCATCGGCCAGAAGCCGGCGACAAGAGCGCCGGCGGGAGGCGGCGCCCCGGCCAGCACGTGCCGCGCGAGAAGCTCACCCAGCGCCGGGTCGAAGCCCGCGCGCCGGGCGAGCGCCCGCTGCCGGAGCTCCGCCTTCATCTCGGCGAGCAGCACCGGGCACCACGCCGTCGCGGCGGAAGAAAAGTGCGGAGCCGCCATGGCCGTTGGCGTCTCAACCCTCCCAAGGCCTGCTTGCGCAGGTGGGCGCCAGGTATCCGGACCAGGGCCCGGACAGAGCCAGCTCCCGAGAGGTTGCTTACTGGCCCCGGGGATGAATTGCCTGACGCACCGGGCAGCCCCGCCCGCATCAGTTAGTCACGGTCGAGGGTCTGGGCAATGCCCTCGATTCGCTCGGCAAGGCGGGAGAGCCGATCGGCCAGCGCCGGGTCGCCGGGCGCCGGTGGCGCTCCCGCACGCAGCCGCGCGTTGTCGCTGCGGAGATCGGCGCATTCATCCGCCAGCAGCAGCGCCACATGCAGCAGCATGCGCGATTCCGAGAACTGGCCGCCCATGTTGCGGATGACCCGCACCTTGTCCTCGATCTGCGAGATCAGGTCGAGGACGTGCTGCTCCTCGCCATCCTGGCAGCCGATGGTGTGGCTGTAGCCGTTCACGCGGACGGTGACCTGACCCACGCGCTACTCCTCCTCCGCCCGTCGCATCTCCTCGGCCAGCGCGGTGCGCAGCCGCGCGACGGTGGCGTCCAGCCGCTCGGCCAGCGCGGAGACCTCGGTGCGCGGGATCATGTCGGCATCGGCTGCAGTCCGCGCGGCGATGGCGGCGGCCAGATGCTCCACCGCGGCTTCCAGGCGTTCCGCTGCCTTCAGGACGGGGTTCGCCGCGCCGTCGCTCATGCCTCTCCGCCGCAGCCCGCATGCCCGTCGCGCCCGGCCTGGCGCGCGCCTGGACGCATCGGCCCGGGCGTGCTGAAGCCTTGGCATGCGAGGGGGTGCGGGTCAACGGTGAGCAGGCGGGGGTGAGCGGCCCGGCCGCGCTGCCGCCGGCGGTGGTCGTGCACGACGCGGAGCAGGCCGCGGCGGCACTCGAAGCGGCGGGACCGCGCGGCGCCA
>DASQVL010000182.1:0-5463 GCA_035640795.1 Crenalkalicoccus sp.
CCGCCCCGGCCCCGCCGGCGCCCGGCAGCTCCAGCGCCAGCAGCGCCGCATCCACCGGCTCCCGCATCAGCAGGCCGAGCGCCTCCTCCCACCGCGCGCAGGCGAGAACAGCGACCCCCGCTGCTTCCAGCACGGTGCGGAGCTGCAGGCGGCGGGACGGGTCGGCCTCGGCCACCAGCACACGGAGCGGGCGGGTCGCCGGGTCGCCCGCCGGGCAACCGAGGCGCAGCAGCACCGCCGCCGAGAGAGCCGGGATGGGTCCCGCTGCCATGTTCATCGCCTTCCTCGCATCCGCGCGCATGTCGCCGCCAGGCGGACAGGTGGGCCCCCGGGGGCGGCGGGAAGCCCGGGCCGGATCGCGCAGGTTACGCCGGCAGTGGCCCGGGCGATACCCGCCCCGCCCGGCGCGGCGTCACGCCGCCTCGAGCCGCACGGCCTCGGCCAGCGTCGCGAAGATGCGCTCCACCTGGTGCTCCTCGACGATCAGCGGCGGCGAGAGCGCGATGGTGTCGCCGGTGACGCGCACCAGCACGCCCATGTCGAAGCAGCGGCGGAAGACGTCGAGGCCGCGCGCGCCCGGCTGGCCCCCGCGCGGCGCGAGCTCCACCGCGGCGATGAGGCCGAATTCGCGGATGTCCACCACATTGGGCAGGCCGCGCAGGCCATGCGCCGCCTGCTGCCAGAAGGGCTCCATGGCGCGGGCGCGGCCCGGCAGGTCCTCCGCCCGATGCAGCGCGAGGGTCGCGATGGCGGCGGCCGCGGCCAGCGGGTGGCCGGAATAGGTGTAGCCGTGGAACAGCTCGATCCCTGCCGGCGCGCCATCCAGGATCGCGTCGTGGATGGCGTTGCGCACGGCGACCGCGCCCATCGGCACGGCGGCGTTGGTCAGGCCCTTCGCCATGGTCATGATGTCGGGCGTGACGCCCAGGCGCTCCGCGCCGAAAGGCGTGCCGAGCCGGCCGAAGCCGGTGATCACCTCGTCGAAGATCAGCAGGATGCCGTGGCGGTCGCAGATCGCGCGCAGGCGCTGCAGGTAGCCCTGGGGCGGCACCAGCACGCCGGTCGAACCCGCGACGGGCTCGACCATCACCGCGGCGATGGTCTCCGCGCCATGCAGCGCGACCAGGCTCTCCAGCGCGTCGGCGAGCTCCGCGCCATGCTCCGGCTGGCCGCGCGCGAAGCCGTTCTTCGCCGGCAGGTGGGTGTGCGGCAGGTGGTCCACATAGGGCAGCAGCGCGCCGAACTGCTTGCGGTTGGGCCCGATGCCGCCCACCGACATGCCGCCGAAGCCGACGCCGTGATAGCCGCGCTCCCGCCCGATCAGCCGGACGCGTGTGCCTTCACCGCGCGCCCGGTGGTAGGCGAGCGCGATCTTCAGCGCGGTGTCCGCGCTCTCGCTGCCGGAGTTGGTGAAGAACACCTTGTCCAGCCCCTCGGGCGTCATCTCGGCGAGGCGGGCGGCGGCCTCGAAGGCGATGGGGTGGCCGAGCTGGAAGGTCGGCGCAAAATCCATCACCGCGGCCTGGCGCTGGATCGCCTCGACGATCTCGCGCCGCCCGTGGCCGGCATTGCAGCACCAGAGGCCGGCGGTGCCGTCCAGGATCTCGCGCCCCTCGGCCGTCGTGTAGTGCATGCCCTCCGCGCGGGCGAGCAGGCGCGGATGCGCCTTGAAATAGCGGTTGTCCGTAAAGGGCATCCAGAACGCGTCGAGGTCGTTCGGGCGGGGAATGCCGGCAAGCTGGTCCATGGCGATCTCCGGACTGCGTGCAGGGAAGCGCGCGGGGCGGGGCCGCGCAAGGGGCAGGCAGCGAGCCCGGCCGGGGCGTGCCGGCGCCGGCCGCGGCTGCCGGAGCGGCTTCTGCTCGCCTGTGCTCGCGGCAACCGCTCGAGTCGTCCTTTTTTTGCAGATTCACGCCCGTCCGCGATCTGCTCTAGGCTCCCGGCGATGGAGGCAAGGCGATGGACGGCGATCTCCACGACCGGGATTTCTTCGCCTGGACACGGCTGCAGGCGACCGCGCTCCGGCGCCTGGCCGAGACGCATCCGAATCTGGATGCCGATCTCGACCTGCCGCACCTGATCGAAGAGGTGGAGGATCTGGGCAGCGAGCAGGTCCATGCCGTGCGCGGCAATCTGCGGCAGATGCTGCGGCACCTGATGTTCATCGCATGCCAGCCGGAGGACCAGGCAGTTCCGCACTGGCGGGGCGAGGTCATCGCCTTCCAGGCCGAGGCGGTCGACCGCTTCCTGCCCTCCATGCGTCAGCAGGTGGAGCCGCGGCTGCCGAGGGAATGGCGATCGGCCCTGCGCTCCGTATCGGCCAAGCTCGGCGAGGCTGCGGGGGCGCTGCCCACAGAATGCCCCTATGCGCTGGACGAGGTGCTCGACCCGGCGGCGACCGTCGAGGCGCTGCTGGCACGGCTCCGCCCGCCATCCGCCGGGGTGGCGGGGCGATGAGCGAAGGCCGCCTCGTCATCGGCACGAAGCGCTATTCCTCCTGGAGCCTGCGTGGCTGGCTTGCCGTCCGGCTCGCCGGCCTCGACCTCGAGGAGGTGGTGATCCCGCTGGAGGGCGGGCCTTCCGCCGCCCTCGCCGCGATGACGCCCTCGGGCCTCGTCCCCTATCTCGAGCATCGCGGGGCGCGCATCTGGGAGAGTCTGGCGATCTGCGAATACTGCGCCGAGCACGCGCCCGGCCTGTGGCCGGAGGAACGCAGAGCGCGCGCCCATGCGCGCTCCATCGCCGCCGAGATGCATGCCGGCTTCCGCGCCCTGCGCCAGACCATGCCGATGAATCTCGGCCGCGAATTCCCAGGGCGCGGGCGGATTCCGGAGGCGCTCTCCGACATCGCGCGCATCGAGGCGATCTGGGCGGAGGCGCTCGCCGCCCATGGCGGGCCCTTCCTGTTCGGCGCGCACTTCGGCCTGGCGGATGCGATGTTCGCCCCCGTCGTCACCCGCTTCCTCACCTGGCAGCCGGAGCTTTCGGCGCCGAGCCGCGCCTATGTGACGGCGGTGCGCGCGCATCCGCTGATGCAGCGCTGGTACGCCGAGGCCGCGGCCGAGCCCGTCTCCTGGCTGCTGGCGAAGTACGAGCAGCCGGTGACGTGACGGCGGCGGCGATCGGCCGGTCGCTTCGCACCTATTACGCACCGGGGCGGGCGGCGCGGCTGGATGCCTTCCTGGCGCGGTTCCTCGGCCCCGGGGAGCTTGGCTTCGACATCGGCGCGCATGTCGGCGACCGCACGGCGAGCTTCCGCCGGCTCGGCGCGCGGGCGGTGGCGGTGGAGCCGCAGCCACGCCTCGCCCGCCTGCTGCGGCTGCTGTTCGGGCGGGATGCGGGGGTTGCGATCGTGCCGGCGCTGGTGGGCGCCGCGCCGGGCGAGGCGGTGCTGCGGCTGAATACCGCCAACCCCACTGTCGCCACGGCGAGTGCCGCCTTCCTGGCGGCGGCCAAGGGCGCGCCGGGCTGGGAGGGGCAGCGCTGGGACGCGGCGCTCCGCCTGCCCGTCACCACGCTGGATGCGCTGGCCGCGGCACATGGCCGGCCGGACTTCGTGAAGCTGGACGTGGAGGGGTTCGAGGCGGGGGCGCTCTCCAGGATGAGCTTCGCGCCGCGGGCGCTGTCCTTCGAGTTCACGACGATCCAGCGGGACGTGGCGCTGGCCTGCCTGGGGCGGCTCGCCGCGCTCGGCTACCGCGCCTTCAATGCGTGCCTGGGCGAGGAGATGGTCTTCGCGCATGCCACGCCTTCGGGGGCAGAGGGGATGGCGGCGTGGATCGGCGCGCTACCGGCGGAGGCGAATAGCGGCGATGTGTATGCGAGCCTGAAGCCGGGGCGAGTCGGCTAGGGCAGATCGCGGACGGGCGTGAACGCCCGGGAGCGTGAATCTGCTCTACGAGGATGGCGGGGGCCTTGGGGAAGGAACTCCCTTCCTCCCCCAAGGGCGACCTACACGCCCCGCAGCACCGCCCAGAGATCCCCCTTCGCCTCGAAGCCGATGCCCGGCAGGTCCGGCATGCGGATGCGGCCATCGACCACCGGCGTCGCATCGGCGAAGCCGCCGAAGGGCGCGAACACCTCCGGATAGCTCTCATTGCCGCCCAGCCCGAGGCCCACCGCGATGTTCAGCGCGAATTGATGCCCGCCATGCGGCACGCAGCGCCGCGGCGACCACCCGTGCTCGGCCAGCATCGCCAGGGTGCGCAGATACTCCACCAGCCCGTAGGAGAGCGCCGGGTCGAATTGCAGCACGTCGCGGTCCGGCCGCAGCCCGCCATGGCGGATCAGGTTGCGCGCATCCAGCATGGAGAACAGGTTCTCCCCCGTCGCGATCGGCGGCGCATAATGTTCGGCCAGCGTCGCATGGGTCGCGTAGTCCAGCGGGTCCAGCGGCTCCTCATACCAGCGCAGCCCATAGGGCAGCAGCGCCGCGGCATAGGCCAGCGCGGCGTGCAGGCCGAAGCGGCCGTTCACGTCCACCGCCAGGCGCGCGCCGTCGCCGCCCAGCAGCTTCAGCACCGCCTCAATCCGCGCCACATCCTCCTTCAGCGCGTCCTTGATCGGCGTGCCGGGCGCACCGCCGATCTTCATCTTCACCGTGGTGTAGCCGAGGCCGAGATAGCGCTTCATCTCCTCGACCAGCGCCTCCACACCCTTGCCGGGATAGTAGTAGCCGCCGGCGGCGTAGACCCAGGCGCTCTCATCCGCCTCGCCGCTGCGGAAGCGCTCGGCCAGCAGGCGCCAGAGCGGCTTGCCCTCCAGCTTCGCCGCCCCGTCCCACAGCGCCATGTCCAGCACGCCGACGGCGACGCTGCGGTCGCCATGCCCGCCCGGCTTCTCGTTCCGCATCATCGCGCCCCAGGCGCCGGCCGGCTCCAGCCCGCCATCGGGGCGGGCGAGTGCCGCTTCCGGCGTCTCCAGCAGGCGCGGGATGAAGCGCTCGCGCAGCAGGCCGGGCTGGGCGTAGCGGCCATTGCTGTTGAAGCCATAGCCGGTGGCGCGGCGGCCATCGCCGCTCTCGACCTCCACCGCGACGACGCTCGCCGTCATCTTCGAGAAGTCGATGTAGGCGTTGGCGATGGCGCTGCTGATCGGCACCACCGCGTCGCGCACCGCCGCGATGCGCATCAGATCGCCCCCGCTTCACGCAGCTCGGCCACCTGCTCCGGCGTCACGCCGAATTCGGCGAGCACCTCCTCCGTGTGCTCGCCGCGCTCCGGCGTCGGGCGGCGCGGCGGCTCCACGCCGGAAAGCCGCATGGGCGGGCGCACCAGGTCGATGGCCCCGAGCTTCGGGTGCGGCACGGTCCAGGCGAGGCCCAGATGCTTCACCTGCGGGTCGGCGAAGACGGCATCCATGGTGTAGACCGGCCCGGCGGGGACGCCGGCCGCGTTCAGCCGCGCGATCCAGCTGGAAGATGTGTCCTTCATCAGCGCCTCCTGCAGCAGCGCGTTGGTCTTG
>DASQVL010000183.1:0-2122 GCA_035640795.1 Crenalkalicoccus sp.
CTCGAGCACGTCGTCTCCGGGACGGAGAACACCGCCCGGATCGCGTCGGAGAGCCTGATCATCGCCGTCCGCGCGATGGAAGGCCTGCCGCCCAGGCCGCGAGGCAGATAGACCGAAAGGCCCCACCGCTGCGGTGGGGCCTTTCGGCATTTGTGGAGCATCTCCCGCGCTGTGCTCAGGGGCGCAGCAGCAGCCCAACCAAGCCGCCGGCGCTGACGGGGGCGCCGGAGAGGCAGGTGGTCACCGGTAGCGACATCACCGCGCCCGTTACATCCCCCGCGGCGCCCGCCGCTGCGGCTCCGGGCGACCCCGCGCGCGACTACGGTAGTCGCGTGCGCGACTCTGGTAGTCGCAAGGAATTGGAACCGAACTTGGAGTCGGAATCGCAGTCGGCACTCGCGCGCGCGTAGCGGGGGCTGGGCAAGAAACTTGGGAAGGGCAGGAGGCAGGACCCCGCACCCTGCAGGACCCCGCAGCGCGGGATGCCATCCCGCATCCCGCAACGCTGCGGGAGTGGGAGCGCGAGTGCTTCACCTGGGAGGACGGCCGGGCGGTCTGCGAGGGGTTCTACTGGGACGGCGCCCAGCGGCGCGTCCGGCAGGCCGCCCGGCTGCCGCCGCGCTGGACCGGCGGCAGGAAGGGGCGCGCCTGAGCGACGTGGTGCTTGCATTGGCCAGGACGAGAAGGCGCGTGCGGTCGCGGAGTGGGGCAGCGATCTGCATCAGGGCGTCGACGCCGACGGCGCGTAGCCCGGATGCCCGTTGATCGCCGCGATCAACTCCTTCACCTGGTCGCGCCCGAGCTTCTGGCCGGGCGTCGTGCCCAGCTTCAGGCGCGCCACGATCTGGTTCGCCGCGCCATAGATGGCAGCGGCCGCATCCGGGGCCTTGACCGTCCGAGCGAGCCCGCCGGCACGGAACCAGATCGTCTCACCAAGGTAGGCAGCCGCCTCGTCAATCTCGTTCGGCGGCTGCTCCCTGGCCAGGTCGAAGGCGGCGTGGATCGCCTCGTGCACGATCTGGGATCGCCAGTCGTCGTCGGGCTGCCGGAGGTAGGTGCCCAGCGTGAAGTGCCGACTGGGACCGGCACTATAGGCGGCTGCGAAGTTCGGGCCGGTGTTGCCGACCTCGACGCCGACGCGCCCGTCCCCGACGGCGGTGGCAACGCCCTTGAGGCGCGCTGCGGAGACGACGAAGCCCTCAAGCGAGAATTCGACCGCCTTGATCCGGCGCCGTGCGTACTCCTCGTTCGGATCCAGGGTCGCGACAATCTGGGCGCGCAGCAGCATGCCCGGCAGGTTCGGGACGATGCAGACCCAAGGCATGCCCATGACCGGTCTCCTCTGCCGCGCGATGCGGATTGCATGAGGAGTGGCAGGATGGGCTCGGCTCCACCGTCGCGCTGTTGCGTGGATCACAGCGGGCACGGCCGCCATCCGGCGACAGCACGGAAAATCCGCCCTGGCTTCATGCCAATCCCGGCCAGCGCCTCGAACCGGAAGACGTCGGCGGCAAGCTCCGGAGCGCTTGCCACCCGTGGCGGGCAGGCCGGCCCATCCTAGGCGGCTTTTGCGGGGGCCCAAGTTCGTGGCGGGGTTTCCCCATGTGCCGGAGGCATTGCGCGCCATTTAATTCGGCCGGTCGTGAAAAACGACCCGACCTACCCCGAGTCTCCCCGATCCAACTCGGCGAAGCCCGCCGGCAGCCAGCAGGGCTGCCGTGCCGGACCCGACCAGGGCGACACCCCGGCGCACGCCTCGAACGGCACGCCGTCGGCCGATGCCGCGGCGCCCTGCGGCCACGACGCCCCGGGCCTGGAGCAGGCGGCGGCGGCCTGGCCGACGCTGGCCGGCCTGCGCCGATGGGTGGCTTGGCGCACGGAGCGACGCGGCAAGGGCATCACGAAGGTGCCGAAGAACCCCAACACCCGGGGGAACGCTGGCTCCACCCGGCCGCAGGACTGGGCGACGCGGGACGTGCGCGAGGAGTGGCCCGGCATCCTGCGCTGGATGATCAACGGCTGCCTGGAGTACCAGCGAACTGGTCTCAAGCCGCCGCCGGCGGTCGTGGAGGCGACGAGGGCCTATTTCGACGCACAGGACCACTTCGGCCAGTGGCTGAAG
>DASQVL010000184.1:0-2679 GCA_035640795.1 Crenalkalicoccus sp.
CGGCGCTGTCCACCTACGAGTCCGGCGCCGGGCGCGGCGCGGCGCGGCAGATCGCGGTCCCGGGCGGCACGGCGCTGCTGATCGACGAGAGCTACAACGCCGCCGTCCCCGCCATGCGGGCCGCCCTTGCCGCCCTCGCCGCGCGGCCGGCCGCGCGGCGCGTCGCCGTGCTCGGCGCGATGCGGGAACTCGGCGCCCATTCGGCGGCGCTGCACGCCTCCCTCGCCCCGGATGCCGCCGCCGCGGCCGATCTCGTCTTCTGCTGCGGGGCGGAGATGGCGCCGCTGTTCGAGGCCCTGCCCGCCGCCTGCCGCGGCGCCTTCGCGGCCGATTCCACGGCGCTCGCGCCGATCGTGCAGGCGGCGCTCCGGCCGGGGGATCTGGTGCTGGTGAAGGGCGCGCTCGGGTCGCGCATGGCGGTGGTGGTGCAGGCGCTCGCGGCCGCCCGCCCGGGGCGCGCGGCATGATCTTCAACCTCTTCGCCCCCTTCGCCGAGGACTTCGCCCTTTTCAACCTGATCCGCTACACGACCTTCCGCGCGGGGGCCGCCTGCCTCACCGCGCTCGTCATCGCCCTCGCCCTCGGCCCCACCGTCATCCGCTGGCTGCGCGGCTTCCAGCGCGGCGGCCAGCCGATCCGGCTGGACGGGCCGGAGAGCCACCTGCTGACCAAGAAGGGCACGCCCACCATGGGCGGCGTGCTGATCCTGCTCGCCATGCTGTTCTCGACGCTGCTCTGGGCGGATCTCCGTTCCGGCCTGGTCTGGGCGGCGCTGATGGTCACCGGTGGCTACGGGCTGCTCGGCTTCGCCGATGACTGGCTGAAGGTGACGAAGCGCAACAGCAAGGGCGTCTCCGGCCGCGTCAAGCTCGTCGTGCAGGCGGGCATCGGGCTGCTGGCGGGCATCTGGATCGCCGCGCTGCTGCCGCCCGCCACCGCCACCGGGCTTGCCATCCCGGTGCTGAAGGACGCGCTGGTGCCGCTCGGCGCGATGTTTCCCGTTGTCGCCATGCTGGTGCTGATGGGGGCGTCCAATGCGGTGAACCTGACGGACGGCCTCGATGGCCTGGCCATCGTGCCGGCCATCATCGCGGCCGGCGTCTTCGCGCTGATCGCCTACCTGGTCGGCAACCGGGTCTTCGCCGACTACCTGCAGCTCCACGCCGTGCCGGGAGCCAACGAACTGGCGGTGTTCTGCGCCGCGCTGATCGGCGCCGGCCTCGGCTTCCTCTGGTTCAACGCGCCACCGGCCGCGGTCTTCATGGGCGATACCGGCTCGCTCTCGCTCGGCGGCGCGCTCGGCGCCGTCGCGGTCGCGACGAAGCACGAGATGGTGCTGGCGATCGTCGGCGGGCTTTTCGTCGTCGAGACCGTCAGCGTCATCGTCCAGGTCTTCTGGTACAAGCGCACCGGGCGGCGCGTGTTCCTCATGGCGCCCCTGCACCACCACTTCGAGAAGAAGGGCTGGGCGGAGCCCACCATCGTGATCCGGTTCTGGATCATCGCGATGGTGCTGGCGCTCGTCGGGCTCTCGACGCTGAAGATCCGATGAGCGCCTTCAGGCCATTCGCGGGGGAACGCGTCGCCGTGGTCGGGCTCGGCCGGGCCGGGCTGCCGGCGGCGTGCCGGCTCGCCGCATGGGGCGCCGAAATCGGCTGTTGGGACGACCGGACGGAGGCGCGCGAAGCGGCGGCGGCGGCGGGACTCGCGGTCGCCGACCCCGCGGCCGGGCGCTTCCGCTGGGACGCGCTGCTGCTTTCCCCCGGCATCCCGCACATCCTGCCCCGCCCGCATCCGGCGGCGGCGGCGGCGCGAGCGGCGGGCGCGCCCATCCTTTGCGACGCCGACTACCTGTTCCGCGCCGTCCGCGCGGCGGGCAGCGCCGCGCGCTTTGCCGGCATCACGGGCACCAACGGCAAGTCCACGACCACGGCGCTGCTGCACCACCTGGCACAGGCCGCCGGCATGCCGGCGGAGGCGGGCGGGAATCTCGGTCCGGCCGCCCTCTCCCTCAACATCTTGGGGGGGACAGGCGTATACGTCCTCGAAATGTCGTCCTATATGTTGGAGCGACTCGCGGTGCTGCGGTTCAACCTCGCGGTGATGCTGAACCTCTCGCCCGACCACCTGGACCGGCACGGCGACATGGCCGGATACGCGGCGGCGAAGGCCGGCATCTTCGCGCGGCAGGGGCCGCAGGACGTGGCCGTGCTGGGCCAGGACGACCCGTGGAGCCGGACGATGGGGGCGGGCCTCGCCGCGCGGCGCATCCCGATCTCGGCGGAGGCGCCGCAGCCGGGCGGGGTCTGGGCGGAAGGCCGGGTGCTGCGCGACGATGCGGGCCCGATCCTCGATCTCGACACGGCGCGCGCCCTGCCGGGCAGCCACAACGCGCAGAATGCCGCTGCCGCGGTCGCCGCGGCGCTCGCGCTCGGCCTGCCGCGCGCAGGGCTTGCTGAGGCGCTGGCCGCCTTCCCCGGCCTGCCGCACCGGCAGGAGGTGGTGGCGGAGATCGCCGGCGTGCGCTTCGTGAACGACAGCAAGGCGACCAACGCCGACAGCGCGGCGCGGGCGCTTGCGAGCTACGACCGCGTCGTCTGGATCGCCGGCGGCGTCGCCAAGGCAGGCGGCATCGAACCCCTCGCCCCCCTCTTCCCGCGCGTCGCGCATGCCCTGCTG
>DASQVL010000185.1:0-4644 GCA_035640795.1 Crenalkalicoccus sp.
GCGGGCGGCACCGGGGCGGGATCGGCGGGGCCGCGGAGCGGCGCGACGTTCTCCGACATGCCGCGCCCCCTCAGCGCCGGTCGAAGGCGGCGAGGGCGGCGAGCGCCAGCCCCGCCACCGTGGCGAGACCGGCGATCAGGCTCGGCGCCACGCGATTGGCCGGCCGCGTCGGCGCGGTGGGCAGGTTGTAGGTCTCCGGCCGGTCGGTCAGCAGGAAGAAGGCGTTGAGGTGGCCGAGATCGCCGGTCGCCCCCGGCCCCCCCGGCACGCCGTAGAGATAGGCGGTGGTCACGCCTTGGCGGTGCAGCTCCTCCACGCGGCGGCGGGCGCGCGCCTGCAGCGCCGGCAGCTCGCCGAACTGGATGCTGTCGGTCGGGCAGGACTTGGCGCAGGCGGGCTCCAGCCCGCCCTTCAGCCGGTCGTAGCAGAGCGTGCATTTGTGCGCCTTGCCGTCCAGCGTGCTGAGGTCCACCACGCCGAAGGGGCAGGCCGGCACGCAGTAGCCGCAGCCATTGCAGACATCCTGCTGCACGACGACGGTGTCGAACTCGGTCCTGAACAGCGCGCCGGTGGGGCAGGCTTCCAGGCAGGGCGCGTTGTGGCAGTGCTTGCACACATCGCTCATCATCAGCCAGCCGCTCTGGAAGGGCGGCTTCTCCGTGCTGCGCACGCCGGGGCCGCCGCCCTGGCCGGTATGCTTCTCGACGAAGGCGACATGCCGCCAGGTGTTGGCGGAGAGCGCGCCGGTGTTGTCGAAGCTGTTGCCGGTCAGGCCGAGATTGTCGGCCGGCAGGTTGTTCCACTCCTTGCACGCCACCTCGCAGGCCTTGCAGCCGATGCAGACCGTGGTGTCCGTGAAGAAGCCGTAGGAGCGGCCGGGCTCGATCCGCACCCCGGCGGTCAGCTCGGACTCGTCGGGGATCGGGCCGCGGAATTCGGAGGCGGTGTGGTCGAGGGCGCGGGGGTGGATGTCCATGCGGCGCTCCTCAGCCTCGCTTGTCGATGGCGTGGGCAACCAGGGCGATGACATTGCGCGGCACGGTGTAGCGCACCCGGACCCGCGCCTGGCGCCGCTGCAGTTTCTCGAGCTGGTCCGGCTCCGCCAGCGCGTCGTGGCCGAGGATGAAAAGGTGCGAGACGCCGGCCGCATCGGTCAGCTGGAAGCGGCTCTCCTGGGCGATGGTGACGATGCCCTCCATGCTCCGCACGCTGGCACCTCCGGCCGCCCCGTCGCGCAAGGGATACGCCGATGCGCCGCGCCGCGCTGCGCCGGGCGCGGCGGATCACGGCATGTTGGTCGGGGGAAGGCTGCCACCGGGCCGCCCCGCCGCGCTTGAGGGGGTGAGTGGCGGCGCGCGCGTGGCGGCCGGGCGATGGAGGGTGACCGATGGCGAGGATGCGTCGGGGGATCGCCGGGCGGGCCTCCCGCTTCCTGAAGGACTGGTCGCTGCCGCGCCAGCTGGCGGGCGAGAGCGTGATGTCGAGCGCCGCCCGCAGCAGCACCTCGGAGCGGCTGCGGCCGCGGCTCGAGCAGGCGGACCGCGTCGGCACCAGCATCTGCCCGTTCTGCGCGGTGGGCTGCGCCCAGCTGGTCTATGCGAAGAACGGCAAGCCCATCCATGTCGAGGGCGATCCGCGCAGCCCGGTGAACCAGGGCACGCTCTGCCCCAAGGGGGCATCGACGCTCGGGGTGCTGCTCAGCCCGCAGCGCGTGAACAGGGTGCTGTACCGGGCGCCGCACGCAACGCAATGGGAGGAGCGGCCGCTCGACTGGGCGATGGAGCGCGTCGCGCAGCTGACGAAGCGCAGCCGCGACGAGACCTTCGTCGAGCGCCTGCCGGATGGCCGCGTGGTGAACCACACCCTGGGCATCGGCTCGCTCGGCGGCGCCACGCTGGACAATGAGGAGAACTACCTGATCAAGAAGCTGTTCGGCGGCGGCCTCGGGGCGGTGGGCATCGAGAACCAGGCCAGGATCTGACACTCCTCCTCGGTGCCCGGTCTGGGCACCTCCTTCGGGCGCGGGGCCGCGACCATGGCCCTGTGGGACCTCGCGAACGCCGACTGGGTGATCACGATGGGCTCCAACATGGCGGAGAACCATCCGATCGCCTTCCGCTTCCTGGTCGAAGCGAAGCGGCGCGGCGCGACCCTGATCCATGTGGACCCGCGCTACACCCGCACCGGCGCGCTCTGCGACATCCACGCGCCGATCCGTTCGGGCAGCGACATCGCCTTCCTCGGCGGCATCATCCGCTACATCCTGGAAGGCGATCACTGCTTCCGCGAATTCGCGCTGGCCTACACCAATCTCGCCAACATCATCGAGGAGGGCTACCGCGACCCGGAGCAGGGCGATGGCGTCTTCTCCGGCTTCGACCCCGTCCAGGGCTCCTACAGCGAGGCGAGCTGGCAGTACGAGGGCAAGGTGGTCCCCTCCGCCATCGCCGAGCACCGCGTGCTGGGCGAGCAGAGCGGCCCGCAGTCGCGGAGCATGGCCAAGGGCCCGGCGCCGCGCGACGAGACGCTGCAGCACCCGAACTGCGTCTACCAGATCCTGAAGCGGCACTATGCCCGCTACACGCCGGAGATGGTGGAGCGGGTGACCGGCTGCCCGCAGCGGACCTTCCTCTCGATCTGCGAGGTCATCACGAGGAATTCCGGCCGCGAGCGCACGGGCGCCTTCGCCTACGCGGTCGGCTGGACGCATCACAGCTACGGCGTGCAGATCATCCGCGCCGCGACCATCATCCAGGGCCTGCTCGGCAATGTTGGCCGCCCGGGCGGCGGCATCATGGCGTTGCGCGGCCATACCAGCATCCAGGGCAGCACGGACATCCCGACCCTCTACAACATGCTGCCCACCTACCTGCCGCAGCCCAACGCCTTCAATGACCACGGCACGCTCAGGAGCTACATCACCGCCGAGACCCCGGCGACCGGCTGGTGGCACAATTTCCCGAAGTACATCGTGAGCCTGCTGAAGGCCTGGTACGGCGAGGCGGCGCGCGCCGACAACGAATGGGGCTACCAGTTCCTGCCCAAGCTCACCGGCGACGTCTCCCAGCTGCCGATGACGCTGGCCATGCTGAACGGCGTGGTGAAGGGCCAGTTCATGATGGGCCAGAACCCGGTGGTCGGCGCGGTGAATGCGCGGCTGGTCGAGCAGGGGCTGGCGCGCCTCGAATGGATGGTCGTCCGCGACTTCGCGCTGACCGAGACGGCGGAGTTCTGGCGCCAGGGCAACCGCGTCTCCCGCGGCGAGGTGCGGCCGGAGGAGATCGCGACGGAGGTCTTCTTCTTCCCGACTTCGCTCGCCGGCGAGAAGGCCGGCAGCGTGACCAACACCAGCCGCCTCGTGCAGTGGCACGACGCGGTGTGCGAGGCGCCGGGCGACAGCCGCTCCGATCTCTGGTTCATGTATCACCTCGGCCGGCGGCTGAAGGAGCTCTACGCGGACAGCACCCTGCCGCGCGACCGCGCCATCCAGGCGCTGACCTGGGACTACCCGGAGGAAGGCGCGCGGCGGGAGCCGCAGGCCGAGGCGGTGCTGCGCGAGGTGAACGGCTACACGGTCGCCGACCGCAGGCAGATCGGGACCTATTATGCGCTGAAGGATGACGGCTCCACCGCCTGCGGCGGCTGGATGTATTGCGGCGTCTATCCGGCGGAGGGGCACAACCAGGCCCGCTCCCGCAAGCCGGACGGGCCGGGGGGGCCGGGCAGCCATGCGGGCTGGGCCTTCGCCTGGCCCGCCAACCGCCGCACCCTCTACAACCGCGCCTCCGCCGATCCCGAGGGCCGGCCCTGGTCCGAGCGCAAGAAGATGATCTGGTGGGACGCGGCGGCGGGGCGCTGGACCGGCCTCGACGTGCCCGACTTCGAGGCGACCAAGCCGCCGGACTACCGGCCGGACTGGAGCCGCGAGCCGCAGGGGATGGAGGCGATCGGCGGCGCCGACCCGTTCATCCTGGAGGCGGATGGCCACATCCAGCTCTTCGTCCCGAGCGGGCTGAGGGACGGGCCGCTGCCGACCTATTACGAGCCGCTGGAAAGCCCGGTGCGCAACCCGCTCTACCGGACGCAGTCCAACCCGACGGCGAAGATCTGGGAGCAGCTAGGCAACGAGCTGCACGCGCCGGAGGATCCGCGCTTCCCCTATGTGCTGACCACCTTCCGCCTGACCGAGCTGCATTGCGGCGGGGTGATGAGCCGCGTCGCGCCGCACACCGCCGAGCTGCAGCCCGAGGCCTTCGTCGAGATCCCGCCCGAACTCGCCCGCGAGCTCGGCATCGCGCATCTCGGCTGGGCGACGCTCTCCACCCTGCGCGGGGAGGTCGAGATGCGCGCCATGGTGACCGAGCGGCTGATGCCCTTCGAGATCGGCGGCCGCCGCATCTACCAGGTGGGCGTGCCCTGGGTGTACGGGTGGGAGGGCTATGCGCGCGGCGACATCGCCAATGTGCTGCTCGCCATCACCGGCGACCCGAACACCACCATCCACACCACCAAGGCGCTGACCTGCAACCTGCGGCCCGGCCGCCGCAACCGGCCCGCGCCCGATGCAGGCTGAGGGCGGGGCGGAGGGACAGGCCGCGCTCGAAGCGCTCGACCGGGCGCTGGCGCGGCGGCCGGAGCGGGACG